>JAUXAP010000018.1 GCA_030619865.1 Dehalococcoidia bacterium
TCCAAGCAAGTTACATATACAGACGTAACCGTAGAAGAAGCCAAAGAGATGATAGAGCGGCAAGAAGTGGTAGTGCTAGATGTGCGCACAGTAGATGAATATAACGCTGGCCATATTCCCGACACCATTCTCATTCCAGTACTTGAGCTTGAGTCAAGACTGAACGAACTAAACCCGTCTGACCATATTTTAGTATATTGTCGCAGCGGTGTTCGCAGTGCGAAAGCAGCTGGCATCTTGATTGACAATGGCTTCACCCGTGTATCCAACATGAAGGGAGGCATTATTGAGTGGCAGGACAAAGGCTTCCCAGCAACTAAGGAAAACCTTGCTTATGTCAACATACCTCCAGAGGAAGCCTATGAGCTGATAAGCAAACAGGAAGTCGTCGTAGTGGACGTGCGGACAGTAGAAGCGTATAACTCCAGCCATATTCCTAGCGCCATTCTCATCCCATTATATGAGCTTGAGTCCAGGCTGGATGAATTAAATCCATCCGACTACATCTTAGTATATTGCAGTACTGGTGGTTGCCAGAGTGAAGCCGCTCCCCGGACTCTGGTTGAGAACGGATTTACTCACGTCTGTAATTTAAAGGGAGGCTTTATCCAATGGCAAGCTGAAGGCCTCCCGGTAACCGAGGACTAAAACAAAGCAAATATGGACACCAGTCAGCCAACTCAAATTTATCTACCTTTGCCATCGCAAAAAGGAATTGTGTCTCTGGAAGAAGCTATTGCCAGGCGAAGGTCAATAAGGGACTTTACCCCCGAACCTATCTCCCAGTCACAGTTATCACAAATACTATGGGCTACCCAAGGCATCACTGATACCTCACGGAAATATAGAAGCGCTCCTAGTGCCGGGGCTATCTATCCACTGGAAATTTTCGTTGTTTGTGGCCGGAACAGGGTTGAAGAAATAGATGAAGGCACATACCATTACAATACGGTTAATCACTCTTTAAGCCTGCACTACAAGGGAGATGTAAGACACGAGTTAGCCAGAGCGGCGTTAGACCAAGAATTTATTTACCAAGCACCGGTAGATATAGTTATTTGCGCTCTATATGGACGAACAACTGCCAGATACAGTACTAGAGGCGAGAGATACGTGCACATCGAGGTAGGGCATGTCGGGCAGAATATTTACCTTCAGGCTGCTACCCTCGGTCTGGCTACAGTAGCCATCGGTGCCTTTAACGACGAACAAGTAAGAGAAGTATTACGACTGGATAAGGAATATAAGCCATTATATATCATGCCAGTGGGCAAGCCGTATCAAAATCTACATACCTAGCCTACTTTGTATTAACACAGCCACTATATTGAATAGGCTGTGAAGAATCATAGGAATAAAGAAAAACTTTTTATTGCCCTTTAGAAGAGGGATTTCTCCTCTAATCGAAGCTAGTAATTTTTGATTGATTCCAAAACCCAAGATGAAACTGCAGACCACGTGTACTGCGAGACAAGCACTGTAGCGAAATACTACTAAAGCCTGGGTATGCTCAGGAAAATAGAATTGTAGATAGATAATATTTTCAACCACAGCAAAGGAAAGGCCACCAACGGCAGCTAACAAGGCGGTATATAGCCTGCTGGTAAGTACTTTTGGCCACCGCACCAGAAGAAGATAAACCCCGGAAGGTTTCATAACCTCCTCGATCATAGGAGCAGCGACAAAAGCAACTAAAAGAGAGCCTTGTGACAGTTCTTGGATTATTGCTCCCAATATTCCAAGAACACCTCCGCCTATGGCTATTAGGAAAGCAAAAACACGCCACTTAAAGGACACTTTGCACCATTATTCTATTAGCTGCAAGTCTAAATTGCCCACCAGTGTAGTTATTTCTTCAACTGTCGGCTGTTCTTACTCTGCTTTGCCGCTAAAGGGTGGGTATTCATCCCGCAGGAGGCCCATGTAAGCGTTGACACGTGTAATCCAGCGCCAGAATCCAGCAACAAAATCAAACATTCCCTCGGGATATTTCCCGGTGAACAGGATGGCCCAGAAGGCGATAAAGGTTATTATGGCTACTCCGATTCCATATATTGCAAGCATGATGCCATGGGGAATACCTACGTAAAGCCAGCCAAAGAACACCTTCAGCAACAGCCAACCGCGAGAAAGTCTATCAGGATAGTCAACTGTCAAAGCTACCGGATATCCTACCTCAGGCTCACCGCTAAAGGGCGGGTATTCATCCCGCAAGAGGCTCATATAAGCGCTGACACGTATACTCCAGCGCCAGTACCCGGCAACAAAATCAAACATACCCCTGGGATATTTCCCGGTGAACAGGATAGCCCAGAAGGCGATAAAGGTTACTATGCCTACTCCAATTTCATATATCCAAAGGCAAATTCCATGAGGAATATATACATACCAATAACCAAAGAGCACCTTCAGCAACAACCAGCCGCGAGAAAGCCTATCAGGATATTCCACTGTCAAACTTACTGGATAACTCATCTTATATCACCTCCACTTTTTCAATTAATACAAGTTTACGCCCCAAATATGGAAGCGTCAAGACTTAGCCGATTTCCCAACCAGATTCTCACCCTCTCGCTAGTGAGTTACTTGTTTTTGCTTGATTAGCCAGTACTCTAAACTATCAGCCAGAGCCAGCCAGCTAGCCTCAATGATATTGGTGGAGCTGCCTACGGTTCGCCATTCCTCGACGCCGTCGCTGGATTCAATAAGCACACGAACCTGAGACTCGGTACCAATACTTCCCTCAAGGATACGGACTTTATAGTCAACCAGCTTGACTTGAGCTAGGCTGGGATAAAACTGTAATAGAGCCTTGCGTAGTGCCTGGTCCAGAGCATTAACTGGGCCATTACCCTCAGCAGCAGTATGCATCACCTCTGCGCCCACTCTTACCTTTACCACTGCCTCCGATAGCATCTCCTCCAGACTCTTTCGGGTAGAGGGACGCCTTTTTTTCTCTACCACTACCATAAAATCAACCAGTTCAAAGTGAGATTGATAATCTGGCTTAGCTCGATGGAGTAGTAGCTCAAAGGAGGCTTCAGCATTGTCATACTGGAAGCCATGGCTCTCCAGCAACTTGACCTGTTCCAGTAACTTTTGCGCTTCTTTACCTCGTGGAGGTAAATCTATCCCCATTTCCTTTGCCTTGTATACGATATTCCTCTTTCCTGACAGCTCTGATACCACCACCCTTTGCTTATTACCTATTCGGGCTGGGTCTATATGCTGGTAGCTTTCTGCCCACTTGGCTAAGCCCGAAACATGAAGTCCAGCCTTATGAGCAAAGGCGCTGGAACCAACATAGGGTAGATGAGCGTCAGGAATAAGATTAGCTGCCTCGCTTACATAGTGCGATACCTCAGCTAATTTGGCCAGCTGTTCATCGGTAACGCAATCAATATTCATCTTAAGCTTCAACGTCGGAATAACAGAACAAAGGTTAGCATTGCCACAGCGCTCACCGTAGCCATTGATAGTGCCCTGAACCTGACTAACCCCGGCCTTTATTGCCGCTAAAGTATTAGCCACCGCCAGTTCACTGTCATTATGAGCGTGAATGCCCAATGGCACACCGGTTGACTTCTTAGCCGCCTCAATAGCAACTGTTATCTCGCCAGGCAGTGCACCTCCATTGGTATCACAGAGTACCAGGCAGTCAGCCCCGGCTTCAGCAGCTACTGTCAAAGTACGGAGACTATAGTCAGGGTTGGTCTTATAGCCATCAAAGAAGTGCTCAGCATCAAAGAAAACGGTAAGCCCCTGTGCCTTAAGATAGCGAATGGAGTCAGCAATCATACTGAGATTCTCTTCCAAGGTGGTTTCTAGAACCTGAGTAACCTGCAGTTCCGAGCTTTTGCCGACAATAGTAACCACCTTTACCCCGGCATTGGCTAGAGCCATGAGGTTAGCATCTTTTTCTGCTTTGGTTTTAGGTCGTCTGGTACTGCCGAAAGCAACCACTGCGGAATTAGTAAGAGTTAGGCTCCGAGCTTTGCTAAAGAACTGGACATCCTTGGGATTAGAGACAGGCATACCCCCTTCAATGAAGTGGATGCCCAACTCATCAAGCTTCTGAGCAATGTGTAGTTTATCCACTACCGAGAAGGAAACACCCTCTCTCTGTACCCCATCCCTCAGTGTAGTATCATAAAGCTGAACTGATGACAATCTCTAGCCTCCTACCTTCCCGGCAATTAAATCCCCCATCTCCTTCGTCCCCACCTTTACCTTACCTTCATTCATTATATCATAGGTACGATAGCCTTCATTTAAGACCTCTTCAACAGCAGCCTCAATAGTCTGTGCCTCCTTTATTAAGCCAAAGGAGTAACGGAGCATCATGGCGGCACTAAGAATAGTAGCCATGGGATTAGCCATATTTAATCCGGCACGGCGAGGAGCGCTGCCGTGAATGGGTTCATACAAACCGAAGATATTAACCCCTTCCTGTGGCACCCCGGCCAGACTGGCTGAAGGCAGCATCCCCATAGAGCCAGCCAGCATCGATGCCTCATCAGTAAGAATATCGCCAAACATGTTACAAATCACCAGGACATCAAAGTAGGTAGGATTCTGGATAAGTCGCATTGCGCAGGCATCTACCAGCATGTGCTCCAGTTCTACATCAGGATAGTCCTCAGACACCTCGGTAGCCACCTGACGCCACAAGCGAGAGGACTCCAGTACATTAGCCTTATCCACCGAGACCAGCTTCTTGCGCCGAGTTCGGGCTAGCTCAAAGCCAACCCTGATAATCCGTTCAATTTCCTGCTCGGAGTAGGCTAGCGTATCAATGGCTCGTCTGCCCCGGGATGTCCGCCACTGTTTTTTAGGTCGGCCAAAGTAAAGCCCTCCGGTAAGCTCACGTACAAATATAAAATCCACCCCATCAATGACCTGTGGTTTTAGATTGGTGGAATCAACAAGCATAGGGAAAACCTTGACCGGGCGCAGATTAGCGAATAGCCCCAGTTTCTTACGCAATGTCAGCAGACCGTCTTCAGGACGAACCTTCGCCTTGGGGTCATCCCACTTGGGACCACCTACTGCCCCCAGTAAAATAGCATCACATTCTTGGCACATTTTAAAGGTATCCTGAGGAAGTGCCGTCCCTGTTCCGTCAATAGCCACCCCACCCACCAGTCCATATCGCAGATTGAAAGTGTGCCCAAATCTTCTGCCTACTGCTAGTAAGACCTTAATTGCCTCGTTGGTAACCTCAGGGCCAACACCATCCCCGGCTAAAACCGCTAAGCTAAACAGCACTCTAAGACCTCCTGCCAGCTAATCTCTGTTTAGTATGTTCAATAAGCCCGCCGGTTGAAATAAGCTCGGCCATAAAATCAGGGTAGGGCCTGGCAGTAAACTCTATACCACTGGTCAGGTTCTTTATCTTACCGCTGGATAGGTCAACCTCTAAAATGTCGCCAGCTTCAGTTTTATCCACCGCCTCCTCACACTCAAGGAGCGGCAGACCTATATTTATGGCATTACGGAAGAAGATACGGGCAAAGCTCTTGGCGATTACACAGGAGATACCAGATGCTTTAATCGCCAGCGGAGCGTGTTCCCGCGATGAGCCGCAGCCAAAGTTAGTGGTTGCCATCATTATATCCCCCGGTTGCACTGTCTTCAGGAAATCCTTGTCTATATCCTCCATGCAGTGCTCTGCCAGCTCCGCCGGCTCAGACAGACTCAGGTAACGAGCCGGAATAATCACATCAGTATTAACATCAGCCCCGTATTTATGAACTTTACCTTTCATAATCACAGTCCCACCAGAGCCTTCTCAAAGTCCTTTACTTTGCGCAGCTTATTGCCTTTGCCTGGCTCAATAGTGTGCCCTTCCTCGCTCAAATGAGTAGCTTGTGCTTCTACACCGCCGGGATATTTTTCATTGAGTTCCCCTTTGGATTTTAGTGTCCGCCAGTACGGAGTATTGTTCGTCTTTCCTTCTGCGGCGGCTTCCTCAGCGGCACGAGCCGCAATCCCGATAAAAATCCCGGTAGTCAGCGGACAGCCAATTGTAGCCCCGTGTTTTCTGGCAACAATTTCACGAATTTGATTCACAGTAATAAGTTTGCCCTTAGGGACTTTTTTCATGATTTCATCTACTTCTATTGGTGCCGGAATAACGACCGTGCCTGTTCCCCATCTCTTACTCATTTTGTCGGTGATTTCTACCACCCTTGGCAAGTTTTTGCTATCAGCCAATTTTTCCTGCCAGGATTTACGCATCTTAGCCATAATTTCCTTCCTCTAACCTGAAATCTCATCTGGACTGGTAATCCTGCCCATTACAGCACTAGCGGCGGCAACGGCTGGACTAGCCAGATAGACCTCTGACTTGGGGCTGCCCATCCTGCCGACAAAGTTACGATTGGTGGTTGAAATACAGCACTCGCCAGCTGCCAGAACCCCCATATAGCCACCAAGACAGGGCCCGCAGGTCGGTGTGCTGACCACAGCCCCAGCTTTAATAAAAGTTTCTATTATCCCCCCAGTCAGGGCATCAAGATATATCTGCTGCGTGCCAGGGATAATGATGCACCGCACCCTTGGGTGAACCGCTCTCCCCTTCAATACTTGAGCAGCAATCCGCAAATCCTCAAGACGACCGTTGGTGCAGCTACCAATCACAGCCTGGTCTATCTCTACATCTCCTACCTGGCTAATCGGCTTAGCGTTAGCTGGCGAGTGAGGCAAAGCAACCTGAGGTTCAATATCAGAGACATCATACTCAATGACCTGAGAATATTCAGCATCATTATCTGGCTCGTATACATTGTAAGGGCGTTCGACACGAGACTTTATGTAAAGTTGTGTTTTGTTATCCACCCGGAAAATACCAGCTTTAGCCCCAGCTTCAATAGCCATATTAGCCATGGTAAATCGTCCATCCATAGATAGAGTATCTACTACCTTACCAGCAAACTCCATAGCCGAATACAGAGCGCCATCTATACCTATATCACCAATAGTGTACAGGATTAGGTCCTTGCCCCCTACCCACTTCCGCAGACTGCCGTGGTAAACCAGCTTAATAGTCGGTGGCACCTTCATCCAGATGTCACCGGTTGCCATCGCTGCAGCAATATCGGTTGACCCCATACCAGTAGCAAAAGCGCCTAAAGCACCATAGGTGCAGGTATGTGAATCAGCCCCGATAACCACATCTCCGGGTAGCACCAGGCCCTGTTCTGGTAAAAGCACATGCTCGATGCCCATTTGCCCCACATCAAAGTGCAGTGTCTCGTGCTGACGACAAAAATCGCGCATCAGTTTAGCCTGCTCTGCAGAAGCAATATCCTTATTAGGCACAAAGTGGTCAGCCACCATCACTATCTTTTTGGGGTCAAAGACTTTGCTTACACCAATCCGCTGAAATTCCTTTATAGCAATGGGAGCAGTAATATCATTGGCTAGAATCAAGTCCACAGTGACATTTACAAACTCGCCAGGACTTACTTCTTTTCTATCAGTATGGGCAGCCAGTATTTTCTCAACTAGGGTCAATGTGCGCTCCTTTCTCTGCAGGATATTATCGAATGGGGTGAGGGAGAAGTAACACAATCAGTATGATGCCTGTGGTAACTAACGAGACTATATATAAACCAGCACCGGTAGCTAGCCCGATAGCGGCCATCACCCATATAGTAGCTGCAGTGGTCAACCCCTCAATAGGACCTCCCTCACGGCGTATAATAGCTCCAGCACCAAGAAAACCAATACCAATTACTATTCCAGCCGCAACTCTCGACGGGTCAGCGACAACGCCAAAACCATAAATAGAAGCTATGGTAAATAGAGTAGCGCCAACACAAACAAGAATAACAGTTCTCAGACCAGCGGGTTTACCAGCTCTCTCTCGCTGGTAACCAATAATGGATCCCAGGGCTGCTGCCATTAGGATACGAAGGACTATTTCTAACTCAATTGACATTTCAATACCTGATTAAAAACTACCCAGCGACCTTTTTAGCAGCCAATAGCCTATTAAGAGCATTCACATAAGCCTTAGCGCTGGCGACAATAATGTCAGTATCAGCACCTCGCCCGGTATAGGTTATGCTCTCACTCTCTATCCTTATCAGCACCTCACCAATAGCATCAATGCCTTCGGTTACTGATTTGACCGTAAATTCGGTAAGTACATTAGGCACTCCTACTAATCTATTAATCGCCTTACATACGGCATCCACCGGGCCGGTACCCAGAGCAGCATCAGCCAGGACCTGGCCATCAGGGGCAATAAGTCTAACCGCAGCTGTGGGAATGCCCCTATCCCCACAAGACACTTGAATGCGGTCAATGTGATAGACTTCAGACACGGTGCGCTGTTCCTCAGCAACCAAGGACTCAATATCCCTATCGGTAATTTCCTTCTTTTTATCAGCTAGCTCCTTAAACGCTGAGAAGGCGCGGTCAAAGTCTTCCTCATTTAAGCTGTAACCTAACTCTGCCAGCCGTTCTCTAAAGGCATGTCTTCCGCTAAGCTTGCCCAGTACCAAACTGCTAGCCGGTATGCCTACTGTTCTCGGATCCATTATTTCATAGGTGATCGGCATCTTGATTACGCCATCCTGGTGAATCCCTGACTCGTGACTAAAAGCATTAGCACCAACAATCGCCTTATTAGGTTGAACAGTGAAACCGGTTAGTTCACTTACCAGTCGACTGGTTTTATAAATTTGCCTGGTTTCAACATTGGTAGTCAGGTTAAAAAAGTCCTTGCGAGTCCTGATAGCCATCACAATCTCCTCAAGCGAGGCGTTACCTGCCCGTTCCCCAATACCGTTAATGGTGCACTCCACCTGCCTTGCTCCTCGTTTGACCGATTCTAAGCTATTAGCCACCGCCAGACCCAAATCATTATGACAGTGAACACTAACTACAGCCCGGTTAATATTGGGCACATTCTGGAAAATCCCCTCAATGAGGCTACCAAACTCATCAGGGATGGCATAACCCACCGTATCAGGTATATTCACCGTAGTAGCGCCAGCGTCAATAACCGCCTCTAGGATTTGATAGATATATTCAGGCTCAGTTCGGCTGGCATCCATCGGTGAAAACTCTATATCATCAGTATATTTCTTAGCCCGAACCACCATATCCCGAGACATTCCCAAAATCTCCTCACGGCTCTTTTTCAGTTGATACAAGAGGTGAATATCTGAAGCTGACAGAAACACGTGTATGCGGGGACGTTTCGCTTTCTCCACTGCTTCCCAAGCTCGGTCTATATCATCAGGATGAGCCCGAGCTAAGGCACAAATTATGGGCGTGTGAATCTCTTTGGCAATAAGCCTTACTGCCTCAAAGTCGCCCGGAGAGCTAATAGGAAAGCCAGCCTCAATGACATCCACGCTGAGCTTCTCCAGTTGCCTGGCTATCCCCAGTTTCTCCTGGATATTCAACGTCCCCCCTGCCGCCTGCTCTCCATCCCGCAAGGTTGTATCAAATATGATTACCCGTTCCACTTCGTTTCACCCTCTTTATAAAATGACTTGTCAGTTACTTCTTCAGCCACGGCATCATCTGGCGTAATTCTTCACCCACCTCCTCAATAAGGTGTTCTGATTCCATACGCTTCAGGGCATTATAAACCGGGCGGCCAGCCTGGTTTTCTAAAATCCACTCTTTGGCAAAGGTGCCATCCTGAACCTCGGCCAGGATTTGTGCCATCTCATCTTTAACTATTTCATCAATAACCCGCGGTCCTCGGCTATAATCACCATACTCAGCGGTATCACTGACTGAATAGCGCATATAACTCAAACCCCCCTGATATATCAGGTCGACAATAAGCTTAAGCTCGTGGAGACACTCAAAATAGGCTATTTCGGGTTGATAACCAGCATCAACCAGTGTCTCAAATCCAGCTTTTATCAGAGAGGTAACCCCTCCACACAGCACTGTCTGCTCACCAAAGAGGTCGGTCTCAGTTTCTTCAGCAAAGGTTGTTTCTATGACCCCGGCTCGGCTACAGCCGATGCCTTTAGCATAGGCAAGAGCAATATCCTTTGCCTTACCTGAAGCATCCTGATAGACGGCAACTATTGCCGGAGACCCTTTCCCCTCAGTATAAACCTGCCTCAACATATGACCGGGGCATTTGGGAGCTATCATGGTAACATCAACATTAGCAGGCGGGATGATTTGCCCATAATGGATATTAAAGCCATGAGCAAACATCAAGGTATTACCCGAAGCTAGACCCTTTTCAATTGTTTGATAATAGATATCTCGATGCAATTGGTCAGGAGCCAGCATCACAATGATATCAGCTTCCTTTGCCACCTCAGCTGCCATTAGCACCCTGAAGCCGGCATCCTTGGCATTCTTCCAGCCCTCACTCCCCTTTGCCTCAGCCACTATTACCTGGCAACCACTATCCCTGAGATTCTGGGCTTGGGCATGCCCCTGGCTACCATAGCCGATAATGCCAATTACCTTGCCTTCAAGCAATTTCAGGTTACAATCATCATCATAATATATTGTAGCCACGACTATTCCTCCTTTTATTTACTTATCTTTTTGCCTTTTGGCGTGAGTATTAGATGACTTCTTCTCCATCCGTGATGGACTTGAACCTCCCCTGACCATAGCCACACGACCCGTCCTGACTATTTCCCTGATGCCAAAACCACGAAGCAAACTGAGCAAAGAGTTGATTTTGTCCTCATCACCAGTAACCTCAATAGTTACCGAACCTGAAGCAACATCTACTATATTTGCCCTAAATATATCCACAATTTGAATAATCTCACTTCTGGTAGCAGAATTGGCTTTTACCTTGATTAGGGCTAGTTCCCGAGCGACTATGTTATCTCCCGTGATATCAGACACTTTGACTACATCTATGACTTTATCCAGCTGCTTCCTAACCTGTTCCACCATCGCCGTGGTTCCATCAACTACAATAGTCATGCGTGATAAATGAGGCAGTTCACTATGCCCCACGGCAATGCTTTCAATATTGAAGCCACGCCTTCGGAAAAGGCTTGCCATCCGGTTAAGCACTCCAGGCTTATTCTCTACCAGGGCAACTAGAGTATGCTTCGTTGCCATATTACCACCTCGTTTCTAAATATTGCTCACTGGGAGCTTGGCAGAATCAGAGATAGCTTTCTTCCTTTTCTCAGGTGCCTCCACAACTTCGGCTAAAGCTGCCCCTGGTGGCACCATAGGATAAACATTCTCCTCAGGTTCCACCTTAAAATCTATTATGAAGGGACCTTGATGTTCCATGGCCCGCTCAATAGCTGAAGTTACCTCTCTTTTATGTTTAACTCTCAACCCGGGAATGCGATACCCTTCAGCAATTTTGACAAAGTCAGGACAGGATAAGGCCGTGGCCACATACCGCTTTCCGTAGAACAATTCCTGCCATTGCCGTACCATCCCCAGGTAGCCATTGTTGATAATAGCTACCTTCACCGCCACTTGTTCCTGAGCTATGGTAGCCAACTCCTGAATGGTCATCTGAAAACTACCGTCCCCGTCTATGCACCATACAATACTATCAGGACAGCCTACCTTAACCCCGATAGATGCCGGCAGTCCAAAGCCCATAGTTCCCAGACCGCCTGATGAAATTAGACTATTTGGCTTATTATACCAGTAATGTTGAGCTGCCCACATCTGGTTCTGACCCACTCCAGTAACAATAATAGCCTCACCTTTGGTCGCCTCGTATATCTGGCGAACCACATACTGGGGTAAGAGCCCATCACTATCCCTAATTTCTGTTGACGGGTGTTCCTTTCGCCAATCATCGAGCTGCTGCACCCAATCAACACGCTCGGTAGAGACAAGCAGCTTGTTTAATGCGTTCAGAACAGCCTTCACATCACCAACTATAGGTACATCCACACGCACATTTTTACCAATTTCCGCCGGGTCTATATCAATATGGATAATATGAGCATGAGGAGCAAAGGCACTCACCTTAGCCGTGGCTCTATCGTCAAACCTCATCCCGACAGCAATAATAAGGTCAGCAGCATCAACCGCCAGATTGGCATAAGCCATGCCGTGCATACCAATCATACCGTAGCTTAAAGCATGAGACTCGGGGAAAGAGCTAATGCCTAGTAAAGTAGAAACCACCGGTATTTGAGCCGTCTCTGCTAATTGCTTGAGTTCATCATAAGCTCCAGATATAATTATTCCCCTACCGGCAATAATGAGCGATCTATGCGCTTCATTGATAAGATTTGCCGCTTTCTTAATCTGTTCCGGGTGTCCCTGAAGCGTTGGCTTATAGCCGGGCAAATCTACCTTGGTTGGATAGTGAAACTCTGCCTGTTCTATTTGAACATCTCGTGGCACATCAATAAGCACTGGGCCTGGTCGACCAGTCCTGGCTAGATAAAACGCCTCCTTGACTATTCCAGCCAATGAATCCGCACTATGGACAAGGTAGTTATGCTTGGTAACAGGGAGGGTGATGCCGGTAATATCTATCTCCTGAAAGGCATCCTTACCAATAAAAGGCCTGGCTACCTGACCAGTTATAGCTATTATAGGAGATGAATCAAGGTAAGCATTGGCAATACCAGTCACCAGGTTAGTAGCCCCCGGACCAGAGGTAGCCATACACACCCCTACCCTGCCTGTAGCTCGGGCATAACCGTCAGCAGCATGGGCTGCACCTTGTTCATGCCGCACCAGGATATGACGAAGCTGAGGATAGTTAGGTAAGGCATCGTATAGCGGTAAAACAGCCCCGCCAAGGATACCAAAAATAACCTCTACCCCTTCTCTTACTAAGCTTTCACATAGAATTTGGGCACCAGTCATCTTCATAATAGCCCCCCTTATCGGCTAAACACCGCCCCGGTGCTAGCCGAGCATACTTTCTCAGCGTAGCGCCTGAGATAGCCTGTTTCTATTTTAGGTTCAAACTCACCTAGCCGGGCTAAGCGTTCAGATATCTCTTTATCAGTAAGCTCCACCTCAAGCTTATAATTAGGCATATCAATGTTAATTATATCCCCGTCTCTCAAAGCGGCAATAGGACCACGGCTGGCAGCTTCAGGAGAGACATGCCCTATAGCGGCACCGCGACTACCCCCAGAAAAACGCCCATCAGTTATAAGTGCAACCTCTTTATCCATGCCCATACCACTTAAAAGAGAAGTTGGGGTGAGCATTTCTCTCATCCCTGGTCCGCCTTTGGGTCCTTCGTAGCGGATAACTATCACTTCACCGGACTTTATGCTGTCACTCATAATAGCAGTAGCCGCCTCTTCTTCAGAATCAAATACCCTGGCCGGTCCCTGGTGAACCAGCATCTCAGGAGCTACCGCTGATCTCTTAACCACGGCACCATCTGGTGCTAAATTACCGAACAAAATAGCAATACCTCCCGTAGCCGAATAGGCATTTTCTATAGAGTGGATCACATCCCTATTCACCACTCGACTGTCGGCGATAAGCTCACCTACTGCTTTCCCTGATACTGTTCTTGCCTCCAGATTCAGTAATTCTTGGAGTTCTTTCATCACGGCAGGGATACCGCCAGCAGTATCCAAATCCTCAACGTAATGTTCACCAGCCGGCCTCAGCCGACACAAAGTAGCAGTGCGCTCGCTTATCTCATTTATTAAAGAGAGGAGAAAGTCAACCCCTGCCTCATGAGCTATGGCAATAAGGTGCAATACTGAATTAGTGCTACCGCCTAGTGCCATGTCAACAGTAAAGGCATTATGAAGAGAGTCTCTATTTATTATATCCCGAGGACGAATATCAGCTGACAAAACTTTCATGACCTGCTGCCCAGCTTTGTTGGCTAGCTGATACCGTCGGGCATCAATCGCCGGTATAGTGCCATTACCAGGCAATCCGATTCCCAGTGCTTCAATTAGGCAATTCATAGTATTGGCGGTAAACATCCCAGCACAGCTGCCGCAACCGGGGCAGGCAATCTCTTCTAACTGCTCTAATTCCACTTCGGTCATCTGTCCTCTGGCCACCGTACCCACTGCCTCAAAGACAGAGATAAGGTCAACACGCTTAACTCCATTACGACTAGCCCAGCTTCCAGCCAGCATTGGACCTCCACTAATGAAGATAGCCGGTAAATTGAGCCTGGCCGCTGCCATGAGCATCCCGGGGACTATTTTGTCACAATTAGGAATAAAGACCAAAGCATCAAAGGCATGAGCCTCAACCACTACTTCCACTGAATCAGCGATCAATTCTCGACTGGGCAGGCTGTATTTCATACCCGGGTGATTCATGGCAATGCCATCACAAACAGCAATGGTATTAACCTCAAAAGGGACACCCCCTCCACTCTTTATCCCAGCCTTAACTGCTTCAGCGATATCTCGCAGGTGGATATGTCCCGGGACAATCTCGCTAAAGCTATTAATAATACCTATAAACGGCTTCTCTATTTCGGCTCGCGTGCAGCCCAACGCACGCAGTAAAGACCGATGCGGAGCACGCTCTATGCCCTTTTTAACGGCGTCGCTCTTCATACTTTCTCCATCTAACGCTACTTCCTAATATATAAAAAGCCGTCCCAGTGGGGACGGCTATGTTGAAACGAAACCCCACTCACGAGCTTTGCTTTATAACGATAAGTACCAAGGTAACATTCTGCTTGTTCATTACAAAGTAAGATAGCACAGTTCATATCTATTGTCAACTAAACTGCATAGAGACTGTTTATCTGCCTTTAGCCTTCCATAGCCTTTATCTTACTTAGGCGGCGCAAATGCCTTCCCCCCTCAAACTCACAAGTAAGAAAGGCGTCAACAATTTCACGCACTGTATCTGGCTCTTGCTCCTCTCCAAAACAAAGGATATTGGCATCATTATGCTGACGAGCCCGTTGAGCACTAAAAGCATCATGACATAGAGCGGCTCTTATCCCCTTAACTTTATTAGCGGCAATACTCATACCAATACCAGTAGAGCATATCAAAATACCACATTCAAATTCACCATCAGCCACCGCTTCAGCCACCTTTTTAGCAATATCAGGGTAGTCCACCGAGTCAGCAGTATAACAGCCAAAGTCCTCATGGCTATGTTCTGTTTGACTAATCAGCTTTATAATAAATTGCTTAAGATTTAATCCCCTATGGTCACAGCCAATAGCAATACGCACTACCTCAGTCCCTCCTTAACTACAATGTTCCCACAGACTCGCTCAATCTCTTCCTTGGGTATAGCGCCTTCCCGCAAAACTACCGGTGTTTTCCCGGTTACATCAACCACAGTGGATTCCCTACCACCCAGGCACTTGCCACCATCAATAACCAAATCTACCTTATCACCAAACTGAGCGTAGACCTCATCCGCTGTCAATGGGCTCGACCTACCACTCAAATTAGCACTGGTGCCCACAATAGGCGTCCCCAGACCTTGGGCAAGAGCAACAGGAACAGGGTGAGCCGGAATACGAACGGCTACTGTTACACCCCCAGCAGTAATGATATCAGGGACTGAACTGGATTTATGTAAAACTATTGTCAGGGCACCAGGTAAGAAACTGCGGATTAGAAGCCAAGCAATCGGCGGTACTGATTCAGCAACGTTAGTTATCTGCGATGTGTCAGCTAGCAGCAGAGGGAGCGCCATATTCCGTGGTCGTTCTTTTACCTTGTAAACTCGCTCTACAGCCTGACGATTGTTAGCCGAGGCACCCAAGCCATAGACAGTATCAGTAGGAAAGGCAACTATCCCCCCCTGCTTAAGAATAGAAATGCCATTCTCAACCTGCTGCTGAATATCTAAGAGAGGCTTGTCTGACATTGCCCTTACCAAGAATGCTTTCTTTTCAACGATAGTATAGCATAGTATTTCATAACAGCCAAAAGCGATAGAGGCAACTAACAGCTTATGGTGCCTCTTTAGTTGATTGATGTTATAATAGAATAAAATATCTAAATATACCAAATAAGTAGATATAGAATAGACAAGAGAAGATACAAAAAGCCATGACCAAACTACTAATTATTTACCATTCCCAGAGTGGAAATACTGAAGCGATGGCCAAGGCAGTCCACGAGGGAGCACTTTCGTCTGGGGCTACCGCTAGCTTAAAAAAGGCAGCCGAGGCAACAAGCGATGACATTCTCAATTGCGACACTGTCATTTTTGGCACACCAAACTACTTCAGCTATATGGCAGGGATGATGAAGGACTTCTTTGATCGAATCTGGCGTACTGCTCGTTACAAGATAGACAACAAGCCTTACGCCACATTTAGTAGCGCTGGTTCTAAAGACAAACAAACTTTAGATAGCGTAGATAGGGTATGCCGGAGCCTCAGGCTAAAGAAAGCCTTTGAAGGTGTAATTGTAGTTGGCAAGCCATCGCCAGAGATGTTAGAAGAATGTCAAGAACTGGGCAGGAAAATGGCTCAGTTATAGTCCAAGTAACTAAACATGACTAAGGATAAATCAAAACAAACCTCAAATAAGAGTCGCCGAGTAGCTACCAGTGATGATATTGAGGTCTCCACCTATCTGGAGATTGCTGAAGTAGGTGGTGAGCAGCCGATTGCCACCAAAGAGGCAATGCCTGAAGCTGAGCGCGAGGCTATAATCGTCATTGACTTTGGCTCACAATATAGCATGCTAATCGCCCGGCGAGTGCGCGAGTGTCAGGTATATTGCGAGTTACTACCTCCTGATACTCCACGGGAAAAGATAGCCTCTCTCAATCCCAAGGGATTTATCCTCTCCGGAGGACCAGCCAGTACCTATGAACCTGATGCTCCTCTGGCTCCAGCTTATATTTATGAAAGCCATCTACCAATATTAGGCATCTGCTATGGTATGCAATCTCTAGCTAAACAGCTAGGCGGGCAGGTTACACCAGGAATAAAGCGTGAATATGGTCATGCCATCCTTCACCTTGATGAGGTAGATTCGCCTTTATTTACCGATTTACCCTCCTCCACCCCAGTGTGGATGAGCCATGCTGACAAGATTGAAAAAATGCCGCCCGGTTTCACCACCCTAGCTCACACTGAGAACTCGCCTATTGCTGTCATGGGCAGCGATGAGAGCATATTCGGTCTCCAGTTCCATCCCGAAGTAGTCCATACTCCTGAAGGAAAGACTATCCTGAAGAACTTCATCTACCGAATATGTGGCTGCCAGGGAAATTGGACGATAGGCAACTTCATAAATGAGAGCGTGGCGACAATTAAAAAACAAGTAGGTAAAGGCAAGGTCATCAGTGCTCTCTCCGGTGGAGTCGATTCATCAGTAGTTGCCACTCTCATTCACCAGGCTATTGGCGACCAGCTCACCTGTATCTTTGTTAATCATGGGCTGCTGCGTCGCGAAGAAGTAGAGAGAACCTTTAATACCTTCCGACTTAACCTAGGCATGAATATTATCTTTGTTGATGCTAGTGAAAGATTCCTCAAGCGATTGAAAAGGGTAACAGACCCGGAGGTGAAGCGCAAGATTATCGGTGAGGAATTTATCAAGGTATTTGAGGAAGAAGCTAAAAAGATAGGTAAGGTTGATTTTCTAGCTCAGGGAACCCTCTACCCTGATGTCATCGAGAGTGCCTCTGCGGGGAGCAAAGCGTCAGCCAAGATAAAAACCCACCACAATGTTGGTGGTTTACCGGCTAAGATGAGACTTAACTTACTTGAACCACTACGAAACCTGTTTAAGGATGAGGTGCGTCAAGTGGGAACGGCTCTAGGTTTGCCTGAAGAAATGGTATGGCGGCAACCATTCCCCGGACCGGGCTTAGCCATCCGTATTATTGGCGAAGTAACCAAGGAGAAGCTTGAGATACTGCGCGGCGCTGATTGGGTGGTAATGAACGAGATTAAAAAGGCGAAGCTATATCGGCAATTATGGCAGAGCTTTGCCGTACTCACCGATGTTAAAAGCGTAGGCGTAATGGGAGACTATAGAACCTACGGCTATCTGGTCGCCATCCGAGCCGTGACCAGCGAGGATGCTATGACTGCCGACTGGGCACGCCTTCCCTATGATGTTCTGGCTCGGATTTCCAGTCGTATCGTCAATGAAGTCCCCGGTGTAAACCGGGTAGTCTATGATATTACCTCCAAACCCCCCTCAACTATAGAGTGGGAGTAAAGATAAGGCTTCAAAAAGGAGGAGGACTATGAAAGAAGCATGATAGAAAATCATTCTACAAAAATACGTGAAGGAGGAATACTTATGAAAGCGATTGTATACACAAAATACGGACCACCGGATGTTCTTCAGCTCAAAGAGGTAGACAAACCTAGTCCTAAAGACACTGAAGTACTGGTAAAAGTATATGCTACAACAGTGACAAATTCGGACACGAAATTGCGAAAGGGCCTATTTCTTGCAAGATTCTTTTCTGGTCTTATAAGACCAAAAAGAACTATACCAGGGATTGAGCTAGCCGGGGAAATTGAATCAGTAGGCAAAGGTGTAAAGCGATTTAAAGAAGGTGACCAAGTTTTTGGTTTTACGGATGGTGCTCATGGCGAGTACATTGGTGGTGCTCATGCCGAGTACATATGTCTGCCTGAAGAAAGTGTGGCAATGAAACCGTCCAGTATGACCTACGAGGAAGCCGCCGCCGTTCCTCTTTCGGCAGTTCTAGCATTGCAAGCCCTTAGAAAAGAAAATGTTCAGAGCGGACAGAAAGTCCTTATCAATAGCGCTTCCGGAGGCATAGGTACTTTTGCGGTACAGCTTGCCAAGTACTTTGGGGCAGAAGTTACCGGGGTATGCAGTACCACGAATTTGGAAATGGTGAAATCTCTGGGAGCCGATAAGGTGATTGATTACACTAAAGAGGATTTTACCAAAACCGGCCAGACCTATGACCTTATTTTTGACATGGTACCCCACAATTCGTTTTCCAATTGCAAAGGCTCGCTAAAGCAAAGAGGGGTCTATCTTTCAGGTTGGCCTACGCTGCCACTTTTGCTTCAATGGTTATGGACTTCAAAGATAGGCAGCAAGAAAGCAAAATTGATGACGGCAAAGAAAAGTCTCAAATCTCTAATTTTCATCAAAGAGCTTATTGAGGCGGGAAAGATAAAACCGGTCATTGATAGACGCTATCCGTTGGAACAGACTGCCGAGGCCCACAGGTATGTCGAAAAAGGACACAAAAAGGGAAATGTAGTCATAACTGTGGAACATAATAACAAAACCTAACAAATTTGAGGAATTGAAATGACAAAACGTATCTTAGAAGATGTGAAGATAAATGTGAAGATAAAGCTTGCAGCATTATGGGTAGCTTTGATGTTTTTGTATATATATGCGGATATTAAGGCAATTTTCCAGCCGGGGATCATAGAGCAAATAATAGCTGGAGGAGTAGAAGGTATTCAAATTACTCCCACACTCTTATGGGTAACTGCAATATTAATGTCGATTCCGGGTGTTATGGTTTTACTGTCCTTGACATTGAAGCCTCAAGCGAATCGCTGGATAAACATCATAGTAAGTATATTCCATATTGGTCTTGCTATCAGATTGATGCTTATGCCAGGGGGATGGGCTTATTCCTATATCTATTCCATTGGACAAGTTGTGTGGCTTTTATTGATTGTCTGGTCTGCTTGGAAATGGCCAAAACAGGAAGCATGAGTCGATTCCATCTTTTTTTTGAAACCACTCAGATGCTGATTCTAGTGAGGATGAGAGTTGGGGAGTTAAGGGAGTGGAAAAAGATTTTTCCTATAGATGGTGATCTATGTCTCCCTTTCCCCTCATTCAGTTGAATAAATTTTG
>JAUXAP010000002.1 GCA_030619865.1 Dehalococcoidia bacterium
CACCAGAGTCAAGCGACCAACCCGGGGACAGGCCGGGCGTCCTTATGTCCCTCTATTTGGTCTTGCTCCGGATGGGGTTTACCCAGCCGACTGGTCACCCAGCCGCTGGTGAGCTCTTGCCTCACCATTTCACCCTTACCCCGCTTGGAGCAGGGCGGTATGTTTCTGTGGCACTTTCCATAGGGTTACCCCTCCTGGGCGTTACCCAGCATCCTGCCCGGTGGAGCTCGGACTTTCCTCCCACCTGAAGCGGGCGGTCACCCGGTTTACTTGACCTACTTATACTGTAGTATGGAAGGCGCTGTAAGTCAATTATTCCAGCACTATATTATCTATCAGTCGCGTCTTGCCAATTCTTACTGCCAGTGATACTAGAACCGGTGGACTGACCCTATCTAGTTCATCTAAGGTCTTGGCGTCAGCTATGCTGACATAATCAATTTCTGCCAGTGGCTGTTTTTGAATAAGTGCCGTCATTTCTTGGCGTATGCGTTCGGCATCTTTTTCGCCCTGTGACCATAATTGCTCAGCCAGGCTAAGGGCCTGATAGAGAACCAGTGCTGCCTGGCGTTCCTGGGGATTGAGATAGGCATTACGACTGCTCATCGCCAGACCATCAGGCTCGCGCACAGTGGGCAGGGTAACTATTTCCAGGTTCATATTGAGGTCAGCCACCATCTTTTTAATAACGATTGCCTGCTGGGCATCTTTCTGCCCAAAGTAGGCTTTGTTTGGTTGTATAATGTTGAATAGCTTGGCGACAACAGTAGTAACACCCCGGAAATGACCGGGGCGGGAAGCCCCTTCCAATCGCTCGGTAATTTTGCCAACCTCTACCCAACTACTAAACTGAGCCGGGTACATCTCAGCCACCGAGGGCATAAAGACGATATCTACCCCTTCTTTTTCCAGCAAAGCCAGGTCGCGCTCAGGGTCACGGGGGTAACTTTTGAGGTCTTCCCGTGGACCAAATTGGGCGGGATTAACGAAGATACTGACCACTACTGATGGGTTTTCAACTCTGGCTTGTCTGACCAGAGCTAGATGTCCTTCGTGGAGATAGCCCATAGTGGGCACCAAGCCAACCGGTTCAGCAAGCTGCTGCCTGAGCCGTTTCATCTCGTCTATTTTTTCAATTTCTTTCATGGGTAGTCTTTAGAGTAGGGGTGAACCTATTTGGTTAGCTCGGCTAATATACTTTCGTCCATAGAGAAGCTTTGCTTATCAGTAGGGAACTTACCGGCTTTCACTTCATTATAGTATTTAGCAATAGCACTTGACATAATATCACCAAGCTTGGCATATTGCTTGGCATGCTTGGGGACAAAGTCAGCAAACGAGCCTAAGATGTCATTTATAACCTGGACCTGACCATCGCAGCCTATGCCAGCACCAATGCCAATAGTAGGGATGCTTAGTTTTTGGGTAATGAGTGTAGCCAGTGGGGTAGGAACAGTCTCTAGGACAATGGCAAAGGCTCCAGACTCTTCCAGAGCTTGAGCATCTTTAAGCAGTCTGGTGGCTGCCTCCGGGGTTTTGCCCTGCACCTTAAAACCGCCAAACTGGTGAATTGACTGGGGGGTAAGCCCAATATGACCCATAACCGGAATGCCACATTCTATGATTCTGCGTACCTTTTCAGCTACGGTTACGCCACCTTCCAGTTTGATTGCCTGGGCACCACCCTCTTGAATAAAGCGGGCGGCATTGCGTAGAGCGTCTTCAACCGAAACATGGTAGGTCATAAATGGCATATCGCCAACTACCATCGTCTGTTTGGTGCCTCTGACCACTGCTTTGGTATGGTGCAGCATCTCCTCAATAGTTACCGGTATGGTTGATTCGTAGCCTAGGACTACCATACCCAGGCTATCTCCAACCAGAATTAGTGGTATTCCCACCTCATCAATTATTTTAGCTGTGGAGTAATCATAGGCGGTGAGCATAGTAATTTTCTCACCCTTTTGCTTCATTTCCTTTATCTGGTTTATGGTTACCCGCATTTGCTTCCTCCTTGAAAGGATGTAATCTCGACCTGTTTAGTCAGGTTGTTTTAGTATGGCCTGTAATTCCTGTGCCTGCTTCTGGTTTATTCTCCCTTTGGCTAGTGCAAGAGGAATAGTCTGCCGACCAAGCTCCCGATAGGCGGAGACCAGGGCAGGAGCTACTTCTTGTAAAGCGTCAAGATGCTTTTTGATAGTCTTGATATCACCACGGGCAATCGGCCCGGTGAGACATTGGGGTATGCCGACGGTATCAATATTATGAATCGTCCCGCGTATCAGTGGCAGCAGTGCCTGGGTAGCTTGCTGAGGTGGTATGTTGAAGGTTTGCCACAGGTCAGTAGCTAACTTGACCAGGGTTACCAGATAGTTACAGGCAATGACGGCTGCGGCATGATAGGCTACTTTATCGCTTGCCTTTAGCTCTATCCAATGACCATCAAGGGCGGTAGCCATGTCTTTAAGTGTACTTAGCAGAGGCTCCTCAGCCTCTAGGGCGAAGGTTGAGCCCGGTATATTTTCTATGGCCTGTCTTACACTGGCAAAGGTCTGCAGAGGATGGAAGGCACCAATTTGGGCACCTAACTTCCTGGCTGGTTCCAGAATGTCAGTCGAAGCAGCCCCGCTGCAGTGAACTACGCTTCGTTCAGTATGCCATCGTATTTCAGATGCTACAGAAGCAATAATGCCATCGGGGGTAGTAATAAAGATAAGCTCAGCCGCATCAGCTACATCTTGGTTTGTGTTATAAACCTGACAGCCGCTGACTTCCTGTGCCAGCTTTTCAGCTGAAGTCCGCTTTCGACTGGATACGGCTACGACCTGGTAGCCCTTGTCACTCAGCCTGACCGCTAGGGTAGTGCCTACAGTTCCAGCTCCAATGAACCCTAATTTAAGCATTTTAATTCCTCACCTAAGCCAGATTCATATAAAAATGCCTTCTCCGACACAGCCAGAGAAGGCATTCAAAATACTGTTACGCTTTTTTGCCGTCTCGGTCATATCCGATCCAAGCGACTGATATTCGTTAAAACTACTTACTTTGAGAAGCTCACCGCCTGATGGTCGATGGCTAATAACTTATGAGTAATTTAATTATATAAGGTAATCCTACTTTGTCAACAGCTCTACAAATTAGGTTGCCCGGTTTAGAGTACCCTCAGCAACCATAGCATCCAGAGAATCAGCAAAAGCCTTGACTGTCTGGTCAATATCCTCTTCGGTATGAACTGCTGATAGGATAAATTGTCTAGGTCCCATGATAGAAACACCACGCTGAAGCAGGTGAAGACATAGTCGCATCTTCAGGGAGAGTCCTCCTATTAGTTTTTGGATATCCATGGTAGGGGGCAGAGTATCGTCAGACGGTTCATATTCAATCGGTCCGAAGTGCAGGTGGAGAATAGACCTCCCATAGAGACGGCCATTAATGTTTAATTCTTTTAGAACTTGGTTACCCTTTTTCCGAAGGTCAGCAGCAACTTGATTGGCCCTTCTCTGGACCTCACCACCTATATAGAGCTTGCAAGCGGCAACACCGGCGGCTGCGGTAAGAGGGTTAGCATTCCAGGTTCCAGTGTGAGAAATGTACTTTTGAGGAGGCGTCTTAGGTTTTAAGATGTCCATGATATCAGTTCGGCCTCCCACAGCCCCGGCACCTAGCCCCCCGCCTATTGTCTTGCCCAGGGTGGTTAAATCGGGCGTTACTCCTATCACAGATTGCCAGCCTCCGTTTGAATCGCGGAAGCCAGTAACTACCTCATCAAGGAGCCAAACAGTGCCATATTTTTTGGTGAGACCGGGCAGGGCGCGAACAAAATCAGCATCCCATGGAATCTGACCACCCATATGGCCACCACCCCCCTCAGTCATAAGGATAGCGTATTTTTTGGTAGCCAGCTCCTTTTCTACTATATTAAGGTCATGGCCGGGTATTATCATAACCGCATCGGCAGCAATGCCCAGAGTGCCTGGAGCTACTAATTGGTCACCCCAACCATGAAAGTTCTGTTCGAACCTGAGTATCTTTGTTCGGCCAGTAAAAACCCGGGCAAGCCTTACTGCCATCATATTGGCTTCCTGCCCGCAAGAGAAAAATTCGATCTTCTCGATTGATGGCATCATGCTCTTTATCAGTTCAGCCCACTCAATTTCCAGTTCATGACCGCTACCATAGTGAACTCCCTTGGCCATCTGCTCCTGTACCGCCCGGACTATATCAGGGTGAGAGTGTCCCAGTATCAGGGTTCCGTGACCTAATACGTAGTCTATGTATTCATTACCATCTATGTCCCACTTTCGTGAACCCTTGGCATGAGTTATATAGGGCCTAAAAGGTTCAAGGATACGAGCACTATGGGTAGCACCATTAGCGGCGAAGACCTTCTTTGCCCGTTCATGTAACTTCTGTGCTCGTGGGTGAGTTCTGATGTATTCCTCAACTATATTTTCTGTTGTCATGGTTTCTTTCCTTCCCCTTTATTAACCCTACCTAGGCGCTGAAGCCTAGAACAGAAACAATCGGCATATCCTTCATCGTCACGAAACCCGGTGGAGCGCTTATAACCCGGTGGACGGAATTTACCACTATACCTGCAGTAGCTATATCACCGTGCGTGCCACCTTTTATGACCACCTCTGAGTTGGGAGTTCCGGTAATGTATACGGCGTCATAGGATTCAGAGCGCCCCACACATGCCTCAAACTCCAGAGTCACTAGCTCCTCTCCAGCACGAATTCCTCTACCTATCTGTCTGACACCAGACGCCTGTCCCGGCTCTACGGTTACGAAATCGGTCTTTACCCGAGTCTTGGCGACTACAGGTTCGATACTCTCGGTAATCTCATCTAATTTCCATCCCAGCCCACTAGCAATCATGGCTATTGATTCCGGCAAGCCAACATGTTTTAATTTCCCGGCGGCTACCAGTTTCTCAAACTCCTCAATAGTGCATCCTGCTCCTATCTTCTTTTGGAAAGGACCACGACGCGGAGAGGCATCCTGAACCCTGACCGCTTTGATTCGCTTAACTTGCTGACAAACTCCGGTCATAAATAATGGCCAGGCATCCATAAGGAATCCGGGATTTACCCCTGTAGACAGAACGGTGACATTATTTGCCTTGGCTATTTTATCGATGTCAGCCGAAAGTTGGGGGTTTTTCCTATATGGGTAAGCCAGCTCCTCACAGGTTGATACTATATTGGCACCAGCCCTTACACACTTTTCCATTTGGGGGTAAACAACTTTCGCCGAAGAGCTTGTAGTAAGAAAGACAACATTAGGCTTGGCCTGAGATAGAACAGCATCAGCATCAGCAGAGATGCTGACCCCAAGTTTGTTATTAGTGCCAGCAATTTCACCCAAATCGCGTCCTACCAAGCTCTCTTTTATATCGATGGCACCAACCAGCTCAATGTCCGGTCTCTGAGATGCATACCTGACCACACTACATCCAATAGGGCCACACCCAAACTGCACTGCCTTGATTTTTGTTACCATTTAACCTCCTGTTCAGGTTTCAAATACATTGTAGCACATTCATTTTGATTGTGTAAATTAGTTGGGGGGTAAAGCTTACCCCTTCATTCAGTAAATAGCTCAGGGTGAATTATTTTTGCCATCTCCTCCAGCCCTTGGACAATGCGAGGTCCGGGACGACTAACAAGGTCTCCGTTGATAATATAAATTCTATTTTGCTTTACTGCGGTCATCTCTCGCCAGGCAGGGTGTTCCTCCAATTCCTCCTTTGATACTATCGGTATGCCTCCAACCATAGTCTGAGTTATAATAATGTCAGGGTCAGAGCTAACTATCTGCTCAATGCTGAATAACGCCCAGGCGCCCACGGCTTCAGCAGCAATATTCTCCCCACCGGCCATAGTAATAAGGGTGTCAATAAAAGAGCCGGAGCCTGCTGTCCAGGGATTGTTTGGGTCGGTAGCATCAACTATGAAGAAGACCTTGACTTTGGCGGCACCCTCCACGCGGGTACGAACTTGAGATATGCTATCCTGCATATCCTGAACAAGTTTCTTGGCTGTCTTTTCAATGCCGGTAATTTTCCCCACCAGTTCAATGTCTTTCAGGATACCGTCAATATCCTTGGGGCTTAGAACCATAAATTTAATTCCTAAGGCGTCAAGCTTCGTATTGAGTTGTTCGTGTTCTACTGTCAGCACCAAGTCTGGTTCTAATTCAACGATCTTTTCTATAGAAGGGTTAAAAGCGTTGCCAATGCTTGGTTTTGATTTAGCTGCCTCGGGGTAGTCGCAAAAATCACTGACCCCGACTACATTATCGTCTAGACCAAGGGCAAAGAGAGTCTCGGTGATACTGGGTCCGAAGGATACAATTCTCTTCGGTACCTCGTCTATGGTTACCGTCCGGCCCATATCATCGGTGTAAGCCCCCGGCTGGAACTGTGGCTGGCAGCCGATGGCCATACTAGTTACTAGGCTTAACGATGCAATAAGAATACCTAATCGTTTCAGTTTCACAGAATGTTACCTCCATTAATATTTTGGGCAAAATTAAATCCCCTTGTCCGCTGGGACGAGGGGATATCATGTCCCTCTAAACATGTTCCCACCCCCTTTCTCCGCGGAGGTCTAAAGGGCTCAGGGGCTGGGCGTTCTGGCTTGTGATAGAAACTGTCTACCACTCACAGCAGGCGGAACTGCGTTGGATTTTCACCAACTTGCTCTCCACTTAGCCTGAATCATTTCAGGCGCCTCTGAGCAACTTATTCTTTTGTCTGTATATAGTACGGGAAATTGGTGAAAAAAGCAAGCCTATATATTTGTTCAATAACCCTTGCTTAGTTCTGCCTCCAATTGGTATGATAGGCTTTAACAGACGCGGTGGAGTTGATACCATTGCACTGATTGAGAAAGGTTGGCGAAATGAGCATACTGGAGCAATTCAAACTAAACGGAAAATTAGCTCTAGTAACAGGATGTAAACACGGAATTGGCAGAGCTCTGACCTTGGCTCTTGCCGAGGCTGGTGCTGACATCATTGGTGTTAGTCTTACTCTGGAGGAGTCTGGGAGTGAAATTGAACGGGAGGTGAAGGCTCTAGCTCGAAGGTTCAAGGGTTATCAGTGCGATTTTGCTGACCGGCGTGCCCTATATAGGTTTATCTCCAGGGTGAAGGCCGAGAACAGTTTAATTGATATCTTGGTAAACAACGCCGGCACCGCAATACGCAAACCAACTTTGCAACAAACAGACGAGGATTGGGATAGGGTTCTAGAGGTCAACCTGAATTCACATTTCATCCTGACCCGAGAAATAGGAAAGGATATGGTCAAGCGAGGGTCGGGTAAAATTATTTTTACGGCTTCAATGCTAACTTTTTCGGGTGGTCTCCTAGTCCCTGGATATGCTGCCAGCAAAGGTGCCATTGGCCAGGTGGTGAAGGCATTAGCTAATGAATGGGCGGGACAAGGGGTAAATGTGAATGCTATTGCTCCCGGCTATATTACTACTAGAATTACGGAGCCGTTGCAAAACGACCCGATACGTAACCAGCAGATATTAGACCGAATCCCCGTTGGCCACTGGGGAAACCCCGATGACCTAAAAGGTGCCATGGTCTTTCTGGCGTCGCCGGCGTCCGATTATGTTCATGGCACGATATTAGCCGTCGACGGTGGATGGATGGGACGGTAGCTCTTAAATTTCGGTAGATTCGGTTGGAGAGATAACATGCTGAGAATTATAGTGCCCATTAAGCAAGTACCTGATATGAGCCAGGTGAAGTTTGATACCGAGGAAGGTAGGGTAGATAGGAGTTCCGCCGCAGCCGAAATCAATCCCTTTGACCTTAATGCCTTGGAAGCTGCCGTTCAGATAAAAGAGAAACTGGGCGGTATCATTACCACTATAAGTATGGGGCCCCGACAAGCCGAATCAGCGTTGAGAGATGCTCTGTCTCGGGGAGCGGACGACACTGTTTTACTGACGGATAGGGCATTTGCCGGTGCTGATACTCTGGCTACTTCATACACTCTGGCTAGTGCCATCAGGAAATTGGGAGAGTTTGATTTGATTATATGCGGGGAAAAGACTGTCGATGGAGACACAGGCCAAGTCGGGCCTCAGATAGCTGAGCACCTGGGCATACCACATGTGGCTTATGTATCCAAGCTGGAAGAGGTGGGGGAAAAGCTGGTGGTTGTGTGCGAGATGGAAGGTGAACGTTACTTAATAGAGTCCGATTTTCCCGTATTAATCGCAGTGACCAAGGATATTAATACACCTAGGCTTCCCTCTCTCCGTGGCAAATTGAATGCCAGAAAAGCAGAGATCAAGACATGGGGTGCTGAGGAACTTTCCTCTATAGCTGAAAAAGGTAGGTTTGGGACACAAGGCTCACCTACCAGAGTTCACCGGATTACAATACCAGCTGAAGAAGGTAGGAAGGGGAGGATTTTCAGGGATACCTCCGATGAAGCTATAGAAGAAATTACGAACGCCTTATATAGATATAAGGGATGAAGACTGACACTAGAGGCACGAAATGAAGGACTACAGTGGGTTAATGGTATTTGCTGAACAAAGAGAGGGTAGAGCACACCCTGTTTCATACGAATTACTGGGGAAGGGGAGAGAAATGGCGGATAAGCTTGGTGTGGAGCTTTCTAGCGTTCTGCTGGGCAACCAGATGGAGGAAGAGGCCAGAGAACTCATTTATTATGGAGCGGATAAGGTCTTTTTATACGACAATCCAGTTTTTGAAGACTTTGACCTGTTAAATTATAAGCATAACATCACCAGGCTGGTAGAAGAAGTTAAACCGGAGGTATTCCTTTTTGGGGCAACCCATCTGGGTCGGTCTTTGGCACCGAGGATAGCTGTGGCTCTGGGCACAGGATTAACCGCCGATTGCACAGGCTTGGATATGAGTGAAGACGGTGGTTTAATCCAGATTCGTCCTGCCTTTAGTGGCAACATCCTTGCCCATATAAGGACTAAGACCAGGCCGCAGGTGGCGACGGTTAGATATAAGGTTATGCCAAGCATGCTTCGGGATGAGCATAGAAAGGGAGAAATAATAAAGAAAGATGTTGAAATTGTGCCCTCATTATTAACTATTCTAAAGAAGGAAAAGTTGGGTGAGAAAAGTATAACCGAGGCTGAGCTGATTGTTTCCGGCGGTAGGGGACTAAAGAAGGCGGAAGATTTTAGCCTGTTAGCCGATTTAGCGGAGCTCTTAGGGGGTGCGGTTGGTTCCAGCCGACCGCCGGTAGATGATGGATGGATAAGCAGAGAGCACCAGGTTGGGTTTAGTGGCAATACGGTTAAACCCAAGGTCTATATTGCCTGTGGTATTTCGGGCAGTCCTCAACATCTAGCCGGTATGAGAGGAGCGGATGTTATCGTGTCCATAAACAGCGACCCCTCGGCACCGATATTTAAGATGGCTGATTACGGTATCGTTGGCGACCTTTATGAGGTAATTCCAAAGTTGATAGACAGGATTAAGGGGGAAAGCTCATGATGAATGTAGAGAAATTACGAGAGATTGTAGGTAACGATTGGGTTATAACGAAACGAGAGCAGATGGAGCGTTATCTGGTAGATGAAACGGCTCCAGGGGTCAGGCCTAAACCGGCGGATAATGTTGTTGTCGTGAAGCCAGCCAATACCTCGGAAATAGCCAGGATTCTAAAGCTGGCCAACATTGATAAAACCCCTGTTTTCGTTAGAGGTGGGGGTACAGGACTATGTGGAGGGGCTGTGCCTACTCTGGACGGTATAGTACTCTCTATGGAAAGGCTGGATAAGATTGAGGAGGTGGATAAAGATAATTTAATGATAGTGGCTGAAGCTGGTGTCACCCTTGAGTCAATGTTGAAGGCGGTGGAAGAGGCTGGTCTGTTTTTCCCGCCACACCCTGGAGATGAGGGGGCTCAGGTGGGAGGTCTGGTCGCCTGTAATGCTGGTGGCACCAGGGCCGTAAAATATGGAGTCATCAGAAATTATGTGAAGGGCCTTGAAGCAGTACTGCCTACTGGTGAGATAATCAATTTGGGCGGCAAGCTGTTGAAGAATAACCAGGGTCTTGACTTAATGCATTTGTTGATACACAGCGAGGGCATTTTGGGGGTGATAACCAAGGTAATTCTGCGTTTGTACCCCAGGGTTGCCAGTAGCGGTACTCTGGTCATATCGTATGATAACCGTCATGATGCCATTGATAGTGTGCCCAAAATACTGCAGAGCGGGGTAATACCATTAGCCATAGAATATGTGGAGCGTGATGAGATTGAAACATCAGCCAGATATCTAAACATGAAGTGGCCAGCTACGAAAGGAAAAGCGTATTTGATGGTGATACTCACCGGAGCCAATGATGATGAGGTATATTCCCAGGGAGAGCAAGTATCGGATATTTGTGAGCAGTGTAATGCCGTCGATATTCTGATAGCGGAGACGGGGGAAGAGCAGTCCAGGATTCTAAAGATGAGAAGCGAGTTATATTCGTCAATGAAGGAGCAATATGCAGATATTCTGGATGTGACCGTACCTCCAGCCAGTGTAGGAGTTTTTATGGATAGGGTGGACGAAATCGCAAAACGGTTTAATACTAACATTCCTAACTATGGGCATGCCGCAGACGGTAATTTGCACTCTCATCTACTGGCTGACTTACAGGATAAGGGAATAGTAAGGCAGGTAAAAAGGGAAATATATCAGGAAGCGCTTAAACTGGGTGGAGTTATAACCGGAGAACATGGGATAGGGGTAATCAGAATTCCTGACCTTGACCTATGTCCAGACGGAAAGATGTGGGAGTTGATGAGAGGGATTAAGCGTCTGTTCGACCCTAACAATATATTAAACCCGGGGGTTGGCTTATTAGGTTAACCTTGGGCTATGTCTTGGCCTTTAGCCAGTCCATAAAGTCTTGTTTCAACTGGGGGTAGAGTATTTCCCCCTTAAAACTCAACGGAATCTGGGCAAATCGAATGTGGTCGGGCCGAGCCCCTTTTGAGACCTTCCTTGATGCTGTTTCTATGAAATTAGCTTTCAACTGTGGTTCAATATTGGCCACTTCTCTGCTGAGTTCAATGGTTACACAACAGCTATCTTCATGCTCACTTTCTATTCGTAGACCAACTACAGCTAACTTGAATTGCTCAGGTTTTAATTTAAAGTCTTCAACCAAAATCCTGGATAACTCGGCTGCAATCTGGTCATAAGCATAATTGGCACCACCACGGATGAGAAGTGCCGAATCCCTGGTCATCCAGTAGTAATCTAACTCTCCGTCCTTTTTATTTCTCAAAGTAAAGGCTATGTCTCTAAGGCCGGTGTACCACCCTTCTTGGAATACAGATTTTGTGGCTTCAGCATCACCTACATAATAGCTCATAATATTGGCACCCTGGGTGATAAGGTAACCAGGTTCACCAATCTCACAAGGACAAAAATAATCGTTGCTCTCTGGAGCAATAGCCTTAACCACCCTGACTCGGGTAAATGGAAAGTGTTCTCTGCCAATGTAGTAGCCAATCGTTTCTTCTCCTTTGTAGTGGTGCGACCAGCCTGCCTCGAATACCTCCATAAGTTCGTTTGGTGGCATTGTTGTTGGAGTAGCCATTACTTGGAGACAAGTTTCAGTTGAGCCAAAACGAACGTGAGGCAAGCGATTACTAAACTTAAGTATGCGCTTGACTGTGGTTGGGCCGACAGGTGCCGAACCTATTAGGATATCAGTTTGGCTCAGTGCTTCCTTAATCTTGGCCTCTGAAATCGGTAGGTTTGATTGAGTAGAGAGAGACTCCAAGAAATCAATATGGCGGGAAACTAAGGAGGTGATAAGTAACCCACGCTTCTTACTGGCAATCTCTACCAGTATCTTCCAGTAAGCTGTTGACTAACGTTGTATCAGGTGGATTATGGTTCCACTACGCCGCAGTCCCCAATCGGATAAGGCTGAAGAATTGGTGTGATGCAAGGGATTGACCAACAGCAGGTCCAGTTGCGTGTTTTTTGACACACCAAAATATTGTTCAAAGGTAAGTCTATTAGCCAAGTAACTTTGGTGTGATAAGCTAGCTCCCTTGGGTTTGCCGGTGGTGCCGGAGGTAAAAATAACCATTTTTTCATCGTCATAACTGAGTTCTGGGGAAATCAAATGGCTAGTGGCTTGATACCCTTCAACCTTTCTAGCTTCAAGAAGTTGAATTGTCGGCAAACTGGGTTTTATTTTCTCCACCCTGCTGGCAAAGCCGTCATCATAGACCATTAGTTTTGCCTTTGTTAGCTTTGCCTTATAAATGATGTGTTCATTATCATCTGCCTGCCAGTTAACGGTAACCGGAACGCATCCCACCAGCACTGCGGCAAGCCTGAATATTAAGTCATACAGACTGTTAGCAGAGAAACCATGAATTATTCGGTCACCTTTTGATAGCCCATGCTCACTAAGGTATGCCGCCGTTGAGCAAGCCAGCTCCCAAAACTCTCCTCTGGTTAGGGTGCGCTTCTGTATATCCCCATCGTAGAAAGTATAGTAATTCAGAAAAAGATGTTCTCGTTCGGTAAAGGCAGCACGATACTCATCTATGGGTGAGGAAAAATCAGTTAGCGAGGTAACAGATTCACCGGTACTGAGGTCATATAAATTGGTACCACGTTCAGTCACATGTTTTGCTCTTCGGTAATCTTGTCATATAATTCCGGTCGCCGGTCATGTATATAGTCTATTTCGAACTCACCGGGCTTGAAAACGATGTGCTTTTGTCTTGCATCTGCCAGGTTGACCTCACCATAGATGATTTGTTCATTGTCACTGTCGGCCTGGGCAAGTGTATCCCCCAAGGCACTGATAATCTTACTCTGGCCTATGAACTTGACGCCACGCTCCCTACCAACGCGATTCACAGCCACAAAATGTACCTTATTTTCATAGGCGCGGGAGTTGATTATATACCTGGCAACGTATCCCCTACCTTCTGGCCAATTGGTAGGAAGAACGAGGATATCTGCCCCTTGTAGCGTCATAACCCGAGCACTCTCAGGAAAGTTGCAATCATAACAGATGTGCATACCGATATTGCCTATTGGGGTCTGGTACACCTGGAAAGGCTTATCACCGTGGTCAACAAAGCGGTCGATACCCAAGAACGGTAGGTGGTTCTTTCTGTATTTGCCAACTAATCCTTGTGGTCCTATCAAAACTGCGGCATTAAAGCACTTGTCGGCATCTATTTCTAGAAGACCAACGATGACATGGACACCAAGCTCCTGGCAACAAGCTGCCAGTTTGTCGGTACTGGGACCGGGAATGGTCTCCATGACTGGCATAGCCTCTTCTCGGCTAGCAAATACATAACCCGTCAAGGCACACTCAGGGAAGACTATCAGGTCAGCACTTTTGTCAGCGGCGACCTTTATTTCAGACAGTATCCTGTCAAGGTTTCCGCTATTCTCCGTTATCTTGGGGTCCATCTGAACGGCTGCGATCTTTACTTTGTCACTCATGGTTTCACCTCGACTTTGCTATTTTCCAATGTTTATTCTAACGTATTTGACTAGGCGATGGGAACGGCAGCGTCATAGACCTATCCGGTCAGCGACCTCACGCATACCCATAATGACGTCGGTAACCAGCTCTCTTAACTCTATACCTAACATCGCTGCCCCTTTTTCAATCACCGGGCGGTTGACACCAGCAGCAAATGACTTATCTTTCCATTTCTTCATCACCGACTTTGCCTCCAAGTCTGCCACGCTCTTTGATGGGCGGATTATGGCTACCGCCGTGATAAGACCGGCGAGTTCATCAACGGCATATAGTGTCTTTTCCATCTCCGTCTCAGGCTCAACATCATTACATATACCCCAGCCGTGGGAGATAATGGCTCGTATGTATTCCTCCGGCCAACCCCTCTCCTGTAATATCTCTCGTGATTTCTGGCAATGCTGCTCTGGAAAACGTTCGTAGTCTAGGTCGTGCGTTAGTCCAATAATCCCCCATTTCTCCTCATCTTCGCCTTTCTTGCGTGCCATATAGCGCATCACTCCCTCAACGGAATAAGCGTGTTTCAACAGGCTCTCGCTCTGGTTAAATTCCTTAAAAAGTGCCAGCGCTTCATCATATGTCGGTGTGTGTTCTTGCATTTGTCGCCCCCTTGTGAGATATGGTTATCTTTTTCCTGTGAGATTGTAAACTTTGGGACTCCGAATGTCAAAGAGATAACAATCTAAAATGCGCTCCCGATACGGGAATCTCTAAGTTGATAGCCATCTCAATAGGTGCTATTATTGGTCAAGCCGAGATAGAAATTCCCGTGTTTTGATGATTTATTTCACTTCGATTAAGCGGTCGCTGGGTAATGTTTTCTACGGGTGGTGGATAGTGGCTGCTTCCTTCTTTATGTTTCTCATCTGTGGTGGCATGGTTGCCTATGGTTTTACCACTTTCTTTAATCCAATAGCCGACCATTTTGGTTGGAGCGCAGCCCAGATTTCCCTTGCTTTTTCCTTACGTAGTCTTGAGTTCGGTATCATGGCACCCTTGATTGGCTTCCTCATTGATAAAGTTGGGGTAAGGAAGATTATCATCTTTGGAGTAGTGGTATCTGGTCTGGGCCTTCTGCTAATGAGCCGCACTAACTCCCTATCATTTTTCTACGCTACTTTCATATTGTTGTCTATTGGGACAAGCTGTGCTCTAGGTATTGCCCACTATGTGGCGGTGGCTAATTGGTTCTCAAGAAAACGTACCTGGGTAATGGGTATCCTGTCAACTGGCTTTGGGTTCTCCGGCATTGCCGGTCCGGTGCTTGTCTGGCTCATTGCGCAGTATGGATGGCGAGATACACTGGTTATCATGGCGGTGGTGATGTGGGTGGTGGGCATTCCACTGGGTTTAGTGATTCGACATCGCCCCGAGCCTTATGGGTATCTGCCTGATGGCGAAAGTCGAGGCGTGCCTTCTCAAGACAAGGCTGCCCTAGGTAAGCATCCTGCCACTGAGATGGCACCTGCGGAATCGGTACCACCAGCCAGCCTGAGTGTGCGTCAGGCGATAAGGACTCGTACCTTCTGGATGCTCGTCCTCTTTGGCAGTCTTACCGGTCTTGCCTTTAGTGGCATTAATGTGCACGAGATGCCCTATCTTACCAGTGTAGGTATATCTAGAGAGACAGCGGGCTGGGCTATTCTGGGCTTAACCGGTTTCAGTCTCATTGGCAGGCTCGGCTTCGGCTGGATAGGAGACAAGTATGACAAGAGATACTTGTTGGCGATAGGAGCTGTCCTGCAGTTTCTCGGGGTGCTCATCTTTGCCTGGATAAGCTACCCTTGGATGCTTATCCCCTTCCTGCTTTTATATGGGACTGGCTTTGGCTCTCTGAGACCGCTATATCCGGCTATACGGGCAGACTACTTCGGATTGAAGCACTACGCTACCATCTCAGGCCTTCAACAGTTGGGTTGGACCCTTTGTGCCATCATCGCTCCCGTCCTTGCCGGTTGGGTTTTCGATGTTTGGGGGACCTATCGACCAATTTGGATAGCCTTCGCTATTACCATTGTCGTTGCTATTCCTTTTGTCTTTCTGATAAAACCCCTAAGGCAATAAGCTATCGTAGTAATGTGGTTCTCATCCACTATTTTTTCTCTTCGATTTCTCGGCCAATGCTGAATGCTTTGCCCAGAACTTCCCCAAAAGCTTGATAATGAGGAATTGGACTTCTAGTGAAGATTAAGGGTTTAATTTTATTAACGTCTGGTTTCCCATCAGTGAGACAATTCTCTGAGACATGGGTTTCTTTAATTTCGCCGATAACAAGTGCGTGGCTACCCAAATCCAAGATGTGCACAACCTTACATTCTAGGTTGACCGGACATTGCTCAATAAGCGGGGCGCTATTCAATTTACCGTAAAACACCTTGAACCGGCAAACCTCTGCTTTATTAACTTTGGAGCCAGATATAATACCGCAGTAATCCGTTTCCTTTATCAAATCACGGGAAGGTATGTTAACGGAAAAGGTCCAGTTTTGCTTGATGCCTAGGTAGGTGTGCCGATTGTGCCGCAGAGACATGGAAATTATAGGTGGGTCACCATTGGCAGCACCAGCCCAGGCAAGTGCCATAAAATTCGGTTTGTCATTGACATTGGCTCCGATTAAAAGCGTGGGCATAGGGTAAATCGAGAGTTCAGGTCCTATAGTAACTTTACTCATATGTTTCCTCCTTTAATTATTCTCGGTTTTCCTCCGTCAGTTTCTGGCCGGCAAGGTAGGCTTGGCGCAAGGCATCAGGATGTTTGGCTATAGCCCCCTTCTCATCCACTCCGGAGAATAGTAGCTCTCCAGCATAGGCAATATCTAGGATTCTAAAGAGGGTCTTTACTGTAACCAGCGCCGGCTCAAATAGATTGGTTATCTTTCTGCCACCAACAGAGATAAATAGTCCCTTTCGCTCTCGTTTGTTGCCCAGTGGTGGCATGTTCAGTACGTACTTTTTCGCCCATAGCGCCTGGCAGCGGTCAATCATCGCCTTCATCTGAGCGGTTACTCCCATAAACTGAATGGGAGAGGCAAGGACTATCCGGTCTGCCTCCTCCAGTTCCCGGTACACCATCTGCATATCATCTTCTATCTTACATTTACCCGCCTCAAGGCAGGCATCACAGTGCTGGCAGGGAGTTATCTTAAGGTCGTTAAGGATGATAGTTTTAACCTCCGCCCCTCGGCTGACGGCACCTTTCATGACCTCGGCCAGCAGCAGGTTAGTATTGCCACCCCGCCGTGGGCTACCAGCAATACCGAGAACCTTCAATTCTTTCCCTTTCCGATATGACCCAAGATTTCCTTCTCTCTGGCTCTCATTTCCCGTTCCAGCTCGGGCTTATCATGCTCATATCCAAGGAGATGAAGCACACCATGAATAGTGAGAATAGTTATCTCCCTTTCTATAGAATGCTGGCGCTCTTCGGCCTGGGTAACTGCTTGAGGGTAGGAAATAATCACTTCACCGAGGTGTGATACCCCGTCAGGAGGGGTGACAAAGGGGGGAGAATCTGTCCCTATTTCTTCTATGGTTGAAAAGGCTAATACGTCGGTGGGCTCATCTTTTCCCCGGTAGCTTTGGTTTAGCTGCTGCACCCTTTCCTGGCTGGTAATAACCAGACCCATCTCCACGTTAGAACCGACATCCTGGGCAACCAGGACTTGCTCAGCTATACTCCGTAGCCAGTCTACCTCAAGGCATCGCTCGAAGTTTTCATCAATTAAAACATTAATCTCCATATTCGCTAGGTGCCAATCATCATAGCACAACCTGAGGAAAGCCCTCAACTAAGTTTGAGCAAAATAAAGGGTTGTGATATAGTAATTACATACAAAAGTAAAGCATTATCACTTCCACAAGCTAGAGGAGGGATCGCATAGTGGACTAGTGCGGGCGCCTGCTAAGCGCTTACCTTGAGAGATCGGGGTCATGGGTTCGAATCCCATTCCCTCCGCCGTATCAAGTTAATGTACCCCTTAAAGGGGGTCTATTTAATAGGAGCAAAAAGTATGGCTCAATATCATATCTGGACGATAGGTTGCCAGATGAACAAGGCTGAATCAGAGCGGCTCGGCAGTTACTTTGAGCAACTGGGCTACCAGGCAACAGCTACCACTGAGGAAGCTGATGTTATTGTACTTAATAGCTGCGTGGTGCGCCAGAGTGCCGAGAACCGCGTTATCAACAAGCTCCACAGCCTCAAGTCACTGAAAAGGTCACGCCCGGGTGTAACTATTGCTGTTACCGGATGCTTGGTAAACTCCGAAGTTAATCAACTCAGGAAAAACTTCCCCCATGTTGACTACTTCTTTAAAGCTGGAGACTACCCGCAGTGGTTAGGAAAAGCTGAACCAGGGCAAATATTACCCCAGCGCCCCTCACCCAGCACCTTTGTTCCTATCATTCAGGGCTGCGACAATTTCTGCTCCTATTGTATTGTTCCCTACCGTCGTGGCCGGGAAAGAAGCCGCCCAGTGGAAGAAATAGTATGTGAGGTTAAGGAGCTGGTGCACCGTGGTGCCAAAGAGGTGACTCTGCTGGGACAAAATGTAGATTCATACGGGCATGACCTGCCTGACAAACCAGACCTGCCTGACTTGCTCTGGGAACTAAATACTATAGATGGATTAGCCCGCCTACGCTTTCTGACCAACCACCCTAAGGACATGAGCCCTAAGCTCATTGAGGCAATGTCCTGTCTGGATAAGGTCTGTGAGCAGATAAGCCTCCCTGTCCAGTCAGGCGATAATGATATCCTGAAAGCGATGAGGCGGGATTATACCGTAGAGCAATACCGTCAACTTGTCGCCGAGATACGTAGTAAAATAGCCGGGGTTGCCCTAAGCACTGATGTCATCGTCGGCTTTCCTTCGGAAAGTGAACAACAGTTCCAGCAAACAGTTAATTTGCTATCTGAGCTAAGGTTTGATACAGTGCATATAGCTGTCTATTCACCGAGGCCTGAAGCTATTGCTGCCAAGAAATTCGAAGATAATGTCCCACCGGCTGAGAAGCAGAGGCGTCTAAATAAGGTTGAGCAACTCCAAGAGAGAATCGCCACTGAAATCAATGCTCAGCTATCAGGCAAGACTGTTGAAGTTCTAGTAGAAGGCAGGAAAAAGGGAAAGTGGCAGGGTAGAACCAGAACTGGTAAACTTGTATTCTTCAGTGACAGCAGGGATTATCTGGGGCAACTGGTGAAAATCAGGATTGAAAAAACAAGTCCCTGGTCACTCCAGGGTAAAGTTGAGGCTAATAATATCAGGTAAAATAAGGGGGAGAAATGGGAAAGAATAAAATATTAATTTTGACGTTAGTAGTGGGGTTGCTTATCAGCTCAGTATTTATTGGCGGCTGCCTGCCTCTAGCAGAAGGGGAAGGTGAAGCGGGATTCGACTGGCAGTGGATTGTTTTTCTGGTGCTTATTGTCGGGGTGTTCTACTTTATCATGATTAGGCCGCAACAAAAACGACAGAAGGAGCATCGACAACTGATGGAAGAGCTGAAGAGAGGGGATAAGGTAATTACTGCTGGCGGAATCTACGGGCAAATTGAAACTGTCAGTGATGAGGATGTAGTCATAAAAGTAGAATCGGGGACGACGATAAGGGTAGCCAGAAACAGTGTAAGCGTCAAACAGTCTGAAGAGACAAGGATAGGCAAAATAAGCTAGTGTAAAAAATCAGTAGCTAGAGTACTTTTGTTGATATCTATGGTGGAGCATAAATGACTACCGTTAAACAAATCGAAGAACGGATAGCAGAACTGAAAGAGGGGCTTAAGGCGGTTATCCTAGCCCATAATTACCAGCGCCCCGAGGTTCAGGATATAGCTGACTTTGTCGGCGATTCCTTGGAGTTAGCCCGTCGGTCTGCTGAAGTAGATGCCGAGACAATCGTCTTCTGTGGTGTAGATTTTATGGCTGAAACCGCCGCTATTTTAAACCCTGGCCGTACTGTTCTGCTCTCAGAAGGTAATGCTTGTTGTCCAATGGCAGAGATGATTGATGGTGATGAACTAAGAAAATGGAAGCACAAGTATCCTCAGGCAGCAGTTGTTTGCTATGTTAATTCATCAGCCGAAGTCAAGGCGGAAAGTGATATATGCTGCACCTCAGCTAATGGGGTCAAGGTAGTAGAATCGGTGTCCGGTAACGATATAATCTTTGTGCCTGACCAGAACCTGGGGCACTACATTTCAACACAAACTAAAAAGAATATTATCCTCTATCCTGGCTTCTGTATTGTCCACCATCGGATTAAACCAGAACAAGTTAAACGAGCCAAAGAGCTACATCCGAAGGCCCAGCTAGTGGTTCATCCTGAGTGCCGCCCTGAAGTGATTGACTTGGCTGATGCCGTCTGCAGCACCTCTCAGATGCTTCGCTACGTCAAGGAAAGCCCACATAATAGCTTCATTATCGGCACCGAAGATGGGCTCCTTTACCGCATGCGTCAGGAGAACCCAGATAAGTCCTTCTACCTGATTTCAGATGACCAAATCTGCCAAAATATGAAGCGGACGACTCTGGAAGTAGTGGTTCGAACCATGGAGTTTAAGGAAAATGTTATCACCATTCCAGAAGAGATAAGGTTAAAGGCAAAACAGGCGGTCGACCGCATGCTGGCTGTTAGTTAGAGGGCTGAAGCTACCGAGGTAGTCTGATGAATCAATATGACTATATTATAGTTGGCAGTGGTATTGCCGGGCTATATACTGCCCTGCTGGCCAAAGAGCAGGGGAGCGTGCTCATTATAACCAAGGGCAGCATCGACGACTGCAATACTAAATACGCCCAGGGAGGTATCGCTGCTGCCATAGGCAAGAACGATTCTCTTGAGCTTCACTTCAAGGATACTATAGCTGCTGGAGATGGCCTGTGTGATGAAGGGGCAGTGCACATTTTAGTTGATGAGGCTCCCGACCGCATTACTGACCTTGTTAATTTTGGGGTACCCTTTGATACCCTTGACGGGGAGATTGCTCTCACCAGGGAGGCAGCTCACAGTGTACCCCGTATTCTGCATGCCGGGGGTGATGCCACTGGCGAACATATTGAAGTCACTCTAAGTAACCAGGTGCGTTCGTCTAAAATCCAGGTGCTTGAAGATTGCCTGACTACGGAGATTTGGGTAGAAAAAGGTAAAGCTCGGGGAGTAAAAGCCTTTGATTGTCACACTGGCTCTATGGAAGAGTTTGAGTGCCGCTTCCTGATTCTAGCTACTGGAGGCGCTGGGCAGCTATTCAAGTTCAATACTAACTCTGACGTGGCTACTGGTGACGGCATAGCCCTAGCCTTCAGAGCCGGGGTAGAGATAGTTGATATGGAATTCTTTCAATTTCATCCCACTGCTCTGCGTTTACCCGGGGTAACTCCTTTCCTTATATCTGAAGCAGTCAGGGGTGAAGGGGGGATACTGCGCAATATAGAAGGTCACCGCTTCATGCCCGACTACGCACCAGAGGGTGAGCTGGCACCAAGAGACGTAGTAGCTCGTAGCATACTATACGAGATGGAGAAAACGGGCTCAGATAGAGTCTTCATTGATATTACTCATCTATCACCCTATGTTACTACCACTCGCTTTCCCCATATATACCGCTTCTGTCTAGACCACGGCTTAGATATCACCAAAGGTCTGGTACCAGTGGCCCCAGCGGCTCACTATACGATGGGTGGCATCAAGACCAATAGCTGGGGGGAAACCAATATTGCTGGATTATTTGCTGCTGGTGAAACCGCCTGCACTGGGGTTCACGGAGCAAATCGGTTAGCCTCAAATTCAATGCTCGAAGTGCTCGTGTTTAGCAAAAGAATTATGGAAAGAACCAGAAAGGAAATTAAGCCAAAGGCACCTACTACTAGCGAGAGTGTGAAAGCTCACCACTCGCTGAGCCAGAGACAAGTTACTAAGGTTGTACCGGCACCCAGCCTTTCCGCTTTACAACAACTGCACTGGGATAAAGTAGGCATTATACGCGATAAGCAAAGCCTAACTGAAGCCGCCGATACCCTATCTGCCTGGCAAGAATCATTACCCCAGCCTACAGACCGCCCTTCATACGAACTAAACAACTTAGTGCTGACCGGCCGATTGGTAACTGAGGCAGCTCTGCTTAGAAAAGAAAGCCGGGGGGCTCACTTCCGCTCCGATTTTCCCAAGAGTTTACCCCAATGGCAACGCCATATCACATTCACACGTTCAAAATAGGAGGTTAGGCTTTTGGTCCTACCTGAAGAAGATGTTGATAACATTATAGAGTCCGCCTTGGCTGAAGATATAAGCCACGGTGATGTTACCAGTGAGACACTAATACCACCGGAACTTCAAGGAAAGGCATCCATACTGGTTAAGGCCAAGGGGATAGTAGCCGGTAGTGAGGTAGCCAACAGGGTATTTCTCAGGGTAGACCCATCACTTGAGGTTGAACTGCTTATCAAGGACGGAACCAAGGTACAACCCGGGGATATACTAGCTGCCATCTCCGGCAAGGTAACAAGCATCCTTAAAGCTGAACGGGTAGCTCTTAATTTTCTGCAGCGGCTCAGTGGCATTGCCTCACAGACAGCTCAATATGTAGCCAAGACCCGTGGATTTGCTGTCAATATAACCGACACTCGCAAGACTACCCCCGGTATTAGGTTACTGGAGAAGTACGCAGTGCGCATGGGTGGTGGGCAGAACCACCGCCTTCACCTGGGCGACGGCGTCCTAATTAAAGACAATCATCTGGTGGTGCTGCGTGCCTTGGGTATGAGTCTGAAAGATATTGTGGCTAAGGCTAAACAGAATGCCCCTCAGGGCTTAACGGTTGAGGTAGAGGTAAATACTGTGCAGGAAGCCTTAGATGCAGCTGAGGCCGGGGTTGATATAATCATGCTGGATAATATGAATCCTGATGAAATGCGTCGTGTAGTGGGCTTACTCCCGAGTCAGGTTAAGACAGAAGCCTCGGGGGGTATTACGCTGGACAATGTCCAGGCAGCAGCCAAGGCAGGGGTTAATATCATATCTATCGGTGCCCTTACCCATTCCGCAAAAGCCTTGGATATGAGCCTTGAGCTTGAGCCACAGACCCTCGAACTTTTTTAAGTTGCCCCATCTGGGGCCAGCCCATGAGCTCTAAGCAGCGGTATGTCAGCTAAAATATGACTGGTTGCGCCATCAGCAACTACCTCCCCGTGGTCAAGAATAATAGCCCGCTGGCATAACGCCTGAACTAAGTCCAGGTCGTGGGAGGCAATTATCTTGGTCATCGGCAATCTTTTGAGCAAGCTGATTAAAGACCACTTACTGCGAGGGTCAAGATTGCTCGTTGGCTCATCAATCACAAGGATTTCTGGCATCATGGATAATACGGTAGCGATAGCAATGCGTTTCTTCTCACCAAAACTGAGATGATGAGGTGAACGTTGCTCATAGTCGGTCATTCCTGCCCAATCAAGGGCTCTGGCTACACATTGCCGAACCTTGGCTTCGGGATAACCCATATTAATCGGACCAAAGGCAACATCCTCAAAGACGGTAGGTGAGAATAACTGGTCGTCAGGGTTCTGAAATATCAACCCCACTTTGCTCCTGACCCATCTCAAGTTTTTATTATTAACCGACCTGCCCGAGACTTTTACTACGCCGTTACTATGCAGGATTCCATTCAGATGGAGTAGTAGTGTAGATTTACCGGCGCCATTGGGTCCAATCAGCGCCACTGTTTCCCCCTGGTATATAGTCAGGTTAATACCAGTTAACGCCTGCCGACCATCAGGATAATTGAAGGAAAGATTTTCAATTTTTATAATCTCTTCCATTTTTCTCTCTTTAGTCGCTTAATATAAAAGATTTATCATACTGGCCAAGATAAGAAACAAGCCAAAACTTATGCCAAAGTAGATATCCGCTGGCCTAAAGTTCAAGCGGTCTAGCGTCCGAGTCTGCCCGTTAAAGCCCCGGGATAGCATAGCCGCATAAACCCGCTCACCTCTCTCATAGCTACGAATAAATAGAGTGCCTATCATGTTCCCTATAGTCCGAATCTGCCATAAACGTTTACCACCAAAGTTACGACTATCCCTCGCCTGCTTCATGCGCATAACCTCGTCAATTAGAACGAAGATATAACGATACATAAATGATAAAATCATTACCATCACTCTGGGCATATGCAGTCGCTCCAAGCCATTGAGAAGGTTAGTCATTTTGGTGGTTGAGACTAGCAGGGTTAAGCTGAGAATGGAGAGCCAGGCCTTGGCTAAGATATTTGTAAAAGCTTGAAGGCCGCTATAAGTAACCGATACCTCCCACAACCATATGTTATAGCTACCAGCCACCTCACCCTCCTTAAAGAAGGGGATGGAGATAGCAATTAGTGCCACGAAGGGTAAAATTACCAGCGACCGCTGTAAAATATAAAGGATTGGCACCTTGGATAAGAGGATTAAAGTAGCGATTAGAAATAGATATAAGGCAAATACCTGCCACTCGATAACTGGGGTGATGGTTACCATTAGGATAAAGGCCAGTGTGGTAATAAACTTAGTGCGAGGGTCAAGTCTATGAATTAAACTATCTTGGTCACTATAACGGTCGATAAAGCTATGCTTCACTGTAGCCACCTTTAGTAAGAAGACGTTATTTAGCCAGCTCTCTCCTCCTTAATGTTAATAGCCAAGCCACACCATATGCCACTCCAAACAGTACAAAAGTGCCGATTAATCCAGCCAGTATCGTTGCCAGCGTCTCATTTGCTATCCCTGGAAAGACATAGTCAGCAATAACTTGAAAGGGTGCCTCCTGTCCTGTGTCAATAAATCCCTTATCCTCAGCCACCCGCTCCAGCCCATCAGGTGAAGATGAAGCTAAAGGGGATAAACTGGCTACAGCTAAACAAACCAGTAACGCGATTAGCCACCATTTGGTTTTCATTATTCCTCCTCCAGCTTTCTAAATCTTCTGTAGTTCTAGTAGGTCAGCTCTAGTCGCCAGCACTAAGCTAATCACTGCTGCGGTAATTAATCCTTCACCAATACCAATGAGGGCATGAATGCCAGCCATAGCCGGTAGAACCACCATAATTGGTGATGCACCTGAGACCGTCAATTCAATAGCACAAACAATAGAAGCCAGAAGTACTGAACCCCAGGCACTGACAAAGCCGCCAATCAGTTTACCTCTTCGACTACTCCCTAAGAATGAGGTAGCCAGACGGTAGAGATAGTATCCACTAAAGCTGGCGACAATGCCCATATTAAATATATTTGCCCCTAGAGCCAGTAAGCCACCATCCTGAAAGATTAGGCACTGAGCAATAAGAACACAGCTCATTATTAGCACGGCTGCCCATGGACCAAGCAGAATCGCCGCCAGCGCAGCACCGATAAGGTGTCCCGAGGTACCTCCAGCTATAGGGAAATTGAGCATCTGAGCAGCAAAAATGAAGGCGGCTAGAACTCCCATCATTGGTACATGCTTTTCCCTCAGCTTTTTGTTAGCTAATCTTACTGCATTACCCACGCCGCCGGCTGATACCACGCAGGTAGTTGCTACTGTAGCTACATTGAGGAAGCCATCTGGAATATGTATAACATACCTCTTTCCAGGGTTTTCAATTAAATGCAATTGCAATTATATGCAATAATAGATTAAAAAAAATTTATTTACTACAATTTACGCAGCGCCCAAAAATAGCCAGATGCCTTAGGTCAGCGATAAACTTATGTTCTCGGAGTAAAGCATCCTTGAGGGAAGTTAGCAGTGACTCATCAAGGTCAATTATGATACCACACTCCTGGCAAACTAAGTGGTGGTGATGCCCCTTCTCCGCCGGATGATATCTAACCCTACCACCCCCAAGGTCGGTCTCAGTTACCAGATCAAGTCTTTTTAATAGTTCTAGGGTGCGATAGACAGTTGAGATATTGACATGGGGGTATTTAGCCATTACCTGGGCATAAATTTCCTCAGCACTAATATGGTCATTACTATTTTCAATAGCTGATAGGATCATTATCCGCTGAGGCGTCAATCTATAGCCCAACTCGCTTAATTTGTTGACTATATCCTCGGGTTGGTTCACTCAACCTTCACCTGTTTTAAGGAGCTTAGTGTTTATTACTATATCAAAACAAGATAGTTTCTGCAACCTTTTGCAATTACCATTATTCTCAAAAAATCAATTCTTTAGACTTTTTCTTGGCTATCCAGCAATATTGTTACTGGACCATCGTTATGGATTTCTACCTGCATATACTGCTGAAAACACCCGGTTTCTACCTTTAGTCCGGTGCTCCGAACCTGTTCCACAAACTGCTCAAATAACTCTTCCGCCTGAGCTGGCGGTGCTGCTTCAATAAAACTGGGGCGACGCCCCTTCCTAGTATCAGCCAGGAGAGTAAACTGACTCACCACTAATAGCTCACCTTTAATATCCAGGGCGGAAAGGTTTAATTTACCCTCTTCATCAGAAAAAATGCGCAGGCTGACAGTCTTTTGTGCCAGATACTGCGCATCCTTTTCTGTATCTCCATTGGCTACTCCTACAAAAACCACCAAACCCTGGCCTATCTTACCCACTACCTCACCACCGGTGCTAACCGAGGCTCCAGTGACTCGCTGTAGGAGCGCCTTCACTCCTGCTTCTCCTTGTTTTGGGTAGTATCGTTACTTCTGCGATTGTCCGTAATATAAAAACCGTTCCCTTTAAAGATAATAGGAGTGGAGTGCAGGACGCGGCGTGCCTTTCCCTGACATTTAGGACATACAGTTACCGGTTCTTCATCAAACCTCTGCTTCCTTTCAAAACGAAAGTAGCAATGACTACATTCATACTCATATATAGGCACTACTTCACCTCAAATAAGTTTTCCACACATTCTACAGAAATAACCCTGCTAAGGCAAATCAAGATTCTTTATCAACCCACTCTTTCCCCTAGACTTATCAATAAAAAGGGAGTAAAATGAAATAAATGAGGACAGACTTGATGGGAAAAAGATAGTATGCGTTTAACAGTTATAACTTTATCACTGTGGAGAAAAAGAGGCACTGGGCACATTCAGCCAGTGCTTCTTAAATTAAGGAGGAATAATCATGCAGTCAAGCCTAATTGGGAAAATTGAAAAGGCCAAACGCTATGCTCAGGAGACAGAGCGGATTACCCTCTCCGAGTTTTCGGTGGAATTCCGGGGAGATAATAACACCTACACTACCGAATATAAAAACGGAAAGTGGCACTGCTCCTGTCATTTTTTCCCAAGCTGGGGGCGCTGCAGTCATACTATGGCATTAGAGAAAATTCTGAGCAATATGCTGCCTAAAGAGGCTCTGAGTACATAGTATGATACCGCCTCTTAATTGTTGCTAACTAGATGCCTAACTATATTTTCTTACGCTTCCATCTCCCCAGGCGGAAATATATTGTGTAGGCAACTGCCCCGACAACCACACCAGCCACTATAGCCCATCGTATTCCATACATACCAAGATTGGTAACCTGTGGTAGAAAGAAAGCTAAAGGCAACTGCACAACCCAAATCATTAGCAGGGTAAGGAGCATTGGTGGCAGGGTGTCACCGGCACCGGATAGACAATGCCTTAATATCACCGTAAAGCCCAGTAATAAGTAACTGGCGGTAGCTATTCTAAGAAAGGTGCTGGCTATCTCTACCAGGCCGGGTTCGGTGTTGAAGACACGAATTATATTCTCAGCCCACAGCAGTATTGCCACCGAACAGATGACCATAAAGCCCTCCATGAAACCTACTGCCAGCCAGGCACTCTTCTCTGCCCGTTCAGGTTGCTTTGCTCCAAGGTTCTGTCCCGCCAGCACGCCAGCAGCCATACCCAGTCCCATACCCGGCATGAATAATAGCATCTCTACTCTCTGTCCCAGGGTATGAGCTGCCACAGCAAAGGTGCCAAAAGGAACCATAAACCATATCAATACAAGGTTGCCGAGAGTCCTTTGCATACCCATGATAGAGGTAGGAATGCCAACCTTTACTATACGCCAGATGATATTGAGGTCAAGGTGAAAGTTTCTTAAGGTCAACCGCAGTCGAGACCTCCCGGTGAAGAGGAACCCTAGCCCAAGAATGGTTCCCAGGCTTTGAGAAACAATATTAGTCATCGCTGCGCCGCTGACACCTAAGCGGGGGAATATCCACCAGCCGAAGATTAGGAAGGGACAAAGAGCTACATGGAAGAGCCTGAAGAAGATAGCTATTTTCATAGGGGTCATGGCATCACCCGAGGCTTGCATAATACCATCGGTCATCAACCGGAAGGACATAGCCGCCGAGCCGATGAACATAATACGCGTATATGCCACCCCTTCAGCTATAACATCAGCCTCTAACCCAAACAGGCTCAATATTGGCTCAGTAAAGAAGATTCCTACTGCTGCCATAACTATAGCGTAGGTAGCACTGATAACGAAGGCTTGCTGGGCTACGTGATTGGCCCCCTTGACATCACCGGCTCCTACAAAACGGGCAATTATTGCCCTCGTGCCTACATTGATGCCCCACCTCCCCACCATCACGAGCATAACGGCCATACCACCAACGCCTACCCCGGCAATAGCGGCTGACCCTAGTTTTCCCACCCATATCATGTCAATGGTAGGGCCTAGTGTACCAAGGCTACTGCTTATCATTATGGGCCAGGATAGAGTCAGAAGGTTCCGAATGATGCTACCTTTGGTCCAATCTCTAGCAAATGTAGTCCCTCTCCCGCCTCTCCCTGCAGAATCCTTTACTTCTTTCATGTATTAATAACTACCCTTCGTGTTTTTTCGCCTAATAGTTTTCTGTCTGCCCAGAGTCAACTCACTAGGGACAAGAGGAACATTCCTAAGTAAACGACTTTGCCCTTCACATTGTCAAACCAAGCTTGTCCGCTTGCTCAATTGCCCCGGCAACCACGAACAGCGAGCCGGCAACACAAATAAGGTCCTTCTTTCCCACCATGGTTAGAGCTAGAGGCAGAGCGGTTGAAATATCATCTGTTTCTTGTGTTTTCACCCCATGTCGGCTAAACTCAGCCACAATAGGGGCTGTGGCCATAGCCCGAGGGTGTATAGAGCGAGTGACGATTATTTTATCAAAAAGGGATACCAATTCTGAGATTATTCCAGCAATGTCCTTATCAGCTGAGGCTCCGATGATCAAGATAGCTCGGTCAAAATCAAAGTATTGCTCAAGAGACTGCTTCAACTTCTTAGCTCCATCAGGATTATGGGCACCATCAACTACCACAAGAGGATAACGGCTGAGAATCTGGAGCCGACCCGGCCAGCTTACTTGCGCCAGACCCTTGGCGATACTATCCTTGGCGATATTGAAGCCTTTCCCAGCTAAAACTTCCAGGGTAGCCACTGCTGTAGCTGCATTCTCTAGCTGATGCCGGCCAAGAAGTGGAATTGATAATTCATAACTACTTAATCTCCCCTCCACTAGAAGTGATTGCCGATTAGAAGCAAAACCGAGATTCTGCCAGGTGACATCACTACCTACCCTGACCAGCTCTGTCCCACAATTGAAACAAGTTTCTTCTATTATCTTAGCCACCTCATCAGGCTGTGGTGAGGTAACAACCACACAACCAGGCTTGATAATACCCACCTTTTCGGTAGCGATTCCAGCCAGTGACTCGCCCAGTGTATCGGTATGGTCAAAGCTAATAGAGGTGATGACACAAACTTCAGGCTGGACTACATTTGTGGCATCAAGCTTGCCCCCTAATCCTACCTCCACCACCTGAAGATCCACATCCTTTTGCTTAAAGTAGGCGAAGCTCAGGGTCGTTATTATTTCAAAGGTAGTCAACTGACCATAGGTAGCTTTCCGGTTTACTGCCTCAACCTCGGGCTTGAGCTTTTCCACTAGGCCAACAAGTTCTTCTTCAGAGACCATTTCTCCATTAACTCTGATGCGTTCTCTAAAGTCACTAAGATGGGGTGAGGTATTGAGTCCGGTAGTATAACCGGAAGCAGTAAGAGCCGATGCTATCATAGCAGCGGTGCTTCCCTTGCCATTGGTACCGGCAATATGGACTGTCTTGCCAGTTAAGTGAGGAGTACCTAACCGAGCCAGCAGCTCCTCCACGCGCCTCAGGTCATAGTGGGCTGCATCGCGCGGCCGGGGTACTTTTTCATAGTCAATAAAGCTATATATATAATCTAGGGCTTGCTGATAATCCATTCCTGCATCTTTTGCTTAGGCTGACAATATTCTATCACTTGACGCTACTTATCGCCACTGGTATTATCAGTTTATCGTAGTTAAGTCTAATTCCAAGAGGTGCCAGGTGAACTTCATCGAGAAGCTGACAAATGCCACTCAGAAAAACAAGAGCCTGCTCTGCGTCGGGCTTGACCCCAATCCAGAATGGATGCCGGAGAACATGGGTATCTTTGAATTCAATAAGGCAATTATTGATGCTACTTCTGACTTAGTATGCGCCTATAAACCAAACCTCGCTTTCTATGAAGCCTTAGGCAATGAGGGACTGGATGCCCTGAAGCAGACGGTTAAATATATACCCGACCATATTCCCGTAATCGGGGATGCCAAACGAGGCGATATAGGTAATACGGCTAAAGCTTATGCCAAGGCTATTTTTTCACACTTTGGCTTTGATGCCACTACCGTGAATCCCTATCTAGGTTTCGATTCAATAGAACCCTTCATCCAGTACAGAGATAAAGGGGTTTTCATTCTGTGCCGAACATCAAATGCTGGTGCCCTTGATTTTCAGGCTCTACACCTTGGGGAACAAGGTAAGCCTCTATTTGAGATAGTAGCCCTTAAAGCCAGTGAATGGAATACTTACGGCAATATCGGGCTGGTGGTTGGTGCTACCTACCCTGAGGAATTAAGGCTGATTCGGCAGAGTCACCCCGATATGCCTCTATTGATTCCAGGCATTGGCGCCCAGGGAGGGGATTTAGCTACCGTCGTTCGCTACGGGGTTGATACTCAAGGGCAGAAGGCAATTATCAACTCGTCAAGGCAAATCATATACGCCTCACAGGGGAAGGACTTTGCCCAGGCAGCGCGACGTGTTGCCTCTGAACTGCGAGACCAGATTAACTCTTATCTATCTACTCTTTGAGGCACAAGAATGGTTATGGAAATAAAGCTGGGTGATGTGGTTCGCCTCAGGAAGAAGCACCCTTGTGGCAGCTATGAGTGGCAGGTAGTCAGACTCGGTGCTGATATAGGAATTAAATGCCTTAAATGCCAGCACCGTGTCCTCCTTGAACGAAGTGTCTTCGAGCGTAGAGTCAAAACTTTTATTTCACGAGGACAGTAATGACCCGTCGGATTATGCATATTGACCTGGATGCCTTTTTTGTCTCAGTAGAGCGAACACTGAATCCGAAACTTCAAGGTAAGCCGGTAGTAGTTGGTGGCAGACCTGAAAGTCGGGGTGTAGTGGCTTCAGCTTCTTATGAAGCTCGGGCTTTTGGCTTATATGCTGGCATGCCCCTCACCACTGCCATTCGCCTTTGTCCCCAGGCTATCTTTATAGAAGGTGGCTTCCCTAAATACCGCGATGCTTCACAAAAATTTATGGCTATTCTGGCCGATTTCTCACCCTATCTGGAGCCAATGGGTCTTGATGAAGCCTACCTGGATGCAACCGGCTTTGAATCTATCTATGGCTCCGTTCACCAGATGGCAGTAAATATAAAGCAGCGGACTAAAGATGAACTAGGGCTTTATGCCTCGGTAGGTATCGCCAGCTGCAAGGTAGTAGCCAAGATTGCCTCTGAGCTATCCAAGCCAGACGGATTATTAGAGGTAGCAGCCGGGGAGGAGCGCTCCTTCCTGGCGCCTTTGCCTATTGCTAAGCTACCCGGAATCGGCAAGAAGACCGAGCGGATACTGGATGGTTTGGGCATCCATACTATCGGGGAGCTAGCCGTTACGCCACTCAATGTGCTGAAGAGTCACCTTGGTGCTGCTAGTGAGTGGCTGCATAATCACGCTAATGGTATTGACGATAGGAAGGTAGAGCCTCCCAGCGCTGCCAAGTCCATCAGTCGAGAAACTACTTTTGGCAAGGATACTGGAGACCGCTCCTTCCTCACGGCAACGCTTCGTTATCTTAGTGAACGGGTCGGCAGCAGGTTACGCCGACAAGGCAAGCAATTCAGATGTGTAACTTTGAAACTCAGGTATGCTGATTTCACCACCATCACCCGCAACCAGACCTTGAGCCAGGCCGCTGACACTGACCAGACCATCTTTGACACCGGGCAGAAGCTGCTAAAGAAGGCACTAGCTCAGGAAAAGCAACCAGTCCGTCTCGTTGGCATCGGGGTATCAAATCTGACTGAGTCTGGCAAACAGCTGGACATGCTGGATACTTCAGCCCAAAGGCAGGAGCAATTAAACAAAGCCATTGACCGCATCCGCAAGAAGTATGGCTTTACTGCCATCCAAACAGGCAGGACGCTACGGCTAAAGGATATTTTTGTCAGTGATAAGGACGGCTATACGCTACAGACACCGAGTTTGTCGAGGTAGGACAACTACCCCTCATCCAGAAAGCCTCTTCTCACCAGTTATCTTCTGGAATTCGGTTATGTCCTGGGTGCACTCAAGCGTGCCCAGATATTTACCAGTTTTGTCTCTAACGGCGAAATACCTGATGTATATCTTGCGTCCTTTAAGGTCAATCCAAAATTCAGACACATCTCTCTTGCCTGACTTTAGGTCGCTTACAACTTGATTGACCTTGTGTACGCTTTCTTTAGGATGGCAGTCCTGCACCTTCCTGCCTATCACCGCCGGCGTCCGTCTAAATATCCTTTTGTCTCCCTTGCTGTAATACCTGACCGTATCAGTATCATCCACGAATGATACTTCCACCGGTAGTGTGTCAAAGATAGCCTCTAGTGTTTCGGTTGAAAACTTTTCCAGCATTGCTCATCTCCTAATTTCATATTATATCTAATATATAGCACTTATCCCAATCTACTGCAAACCTACTTGTTTTCTGTCCCAGCAATGGCTATAATAAAGCCCATCTAAGAGAGGAGATTTAGAAATGCCATCGTACGCCTATTTCCAAAAACAGTTTGTTCCCTTGCCTGAAGCCAAGATAGGTGTTATGACTCACGCTCTGCACTATGGCATTGCCGCTTTTGAGGGCATCAGGGGCAACTGGAATAGTGACCACAAACAGATGTATATCTTCCGCCTTAAAGAGCATTATGAGCGACTACACAATAGCTGCCAGGTGCTGAAGATTAACCTGCCATATACCGTAGACGAGCTCTGCCAGATAACAGTGAAGCTGGTGGAAAAGTGTGGTTTTCAAGAAGATATTTACATCCGCCCTCTGGCTTATAAAAGCTCTGAGGCTTTAGGTGTTCGCCTTCATGACTTGGAATGCGATTTCTTAGTCTTCGCTTTCCCCTGGGGACCATATTTGCCAGACAAAGTCAGTTGTGGTGTATCCTCCTGGCGGTGTCCTAAGGAAGTACCGCGAGCCAAGCTTACCGGGCTTTATATCAATAATGCTCTGGCTAAGACAGAAGCTGTGGAAAACGGCTTTGACGAGGCAATTATGCTTACCGCAGATGGCTATGTCGCTGACGGGAGTGGTGAGAATATCTTTCTGGTTACAGATGGCAAATTGGTAACTCCAGCCAGCTATAATAGCATTTTAATGGGTATCACCCGTGATACGGTAATAAAACTGGCTAAAAATGAGCTGGGTATCGAAACGATAGAAAAATCTATTGAGCGCGCTGAGCTTTATGCTGCCGATGAGTGCTTTTTAACCGGCACTGCCGCCAATGTAACCCCCGTAGCTGAGATAGACCGTCGCCAGATAGGCAACGGCGAAATTGGCGAGATAACAAAAAAATTACAGCAGCTCTACTCCAATGTAATACGAGGCAACAATTCAAAATACCTTGACTGGTGCACACCAGTCTATACAAAATAAGCTCAGTATCGGAAGCTCAAATGAGCTATATTGTAACCGGGATTATAGCTGTGCTTATTGGTTATCTGCTTGGTTTCTGGAAAAGTCGTGGCTGCTTGTTGCTTTCTCCCTCGTTTTACTGGTAATAATGGTAGTCCACTTTTTACCTACAGCTAGGGCTGCTTTAGTCAAGGCTGGAAGTAGAGAGAACCTCGCTGCTGAGCTATTGCGGAGGGATAAAGATAAAGGACGTTAAGCTATTTCTTAGCTTTGTCTACCTGTAACGACTTCAGCAAGCAAATGACCTGGCAGCTTGCCTCCAGGGTGGTAGTGCAGTTATAAGCTTCCTCAAGTAACTGCCCAATAGCAAAGCTGCCATGCCCATGAGCCATGACAATCCTGTGTTCCTTTAAAGCCTGAGCAATTATATCAGCCAGACCGCCCGGTCTCACTTCCATATGCCAACCAAGAACTGGAACCTGACCAATCGTAGAAAGCCCCTCGGCACCGTTGGGTACAATCTCAGTTTTAGTTAATGATAGGGCAACAGCATGGGGTGGATGGGCATGAACGATGGCTAGTGCTGGAGTTTGCTGATAAATAGCGCGATGGACAGCTAATTCCATTGAAGCTAGTGGTGTTGACCGGTCATTTTTACTTATACCGGTCTCTATTAGATCATGTTCTTGCAGACAACCGAGCATGATACCACGGCGGGTAATGATTATGCGGTCTCCCAACCTAATACTCAGATTCCCACTATGAGAAGAGACAAGTCCCCTGGTAGAAAGGTCACGACCTACAGTCTGAAACTGAGATAAAATCATGATTTCCTCTTTAACTGTCAGATTAGGCTGTTGCTAATTTACACCCATTAACGACAAAAAATCAAATCAAGCGGCTACGCCAACTGTCTAATGACAGCAATGACCCTACCCTGAATCTCAACATTGTCCGGCTCAGTATATATAGGTTTCATCTGACTATTTGCTGGCTGGAGGCGGATACGGTCCGGCTCACGATAAACTTTCTTCAGTGTAGCCTCTTTTTCAGCCCTAAGCCAGATGGCTGCCATCTCCCCATTCTCCACCACATTTACATATTGCATCAACACAATATCCCCATCATTAACCAGGGCATCCACCATTGACGAGCCCTTCACCTTCAGAGCATAAACCCCTTCTCTATCCCGAGTCAAGTCTCCGGACACCTGTAGAGTCTCTGAGGAAGCAGCAACATCCCAGGTATCAGGAGTAGGCACTGGTATTGGCTCACCGGCTGCTATTTGGCCAATGACAGGAACTTGAACCTGATGCCCAAGGGTAGGGGGCCGAGTGAGTAACTCGATACCACGCGATATCTCAGGATGGCGGCGAATATATCCCTCCTTCTCCAATATATCCAGGTTATAGTCCACGACAGAGGTCGAGCTAATCCCGCACCCATGTACTATGTCCCTGATAGTCGGGGGATAGCCCCTATCCGTCCAGAAACGACGAATAAAGTCAATAATATGTTGTTGTTTAGGTGATAATGCTTTCATTCTTCATCTTGAACGAACATTTGTTCTATAAAAACTTTATACTAAATGGGATTTTTTGTCAATACCACTTGCGATATTTTTGATAATTCTAAGCCTAAGAATTGATGCGTAGGGTATAGAAGTCGTACTAACTGCAGGGGACAAAATGACGTTTTGTTCACAACTTGCATCTATGCTAGCATTGACTGTAAAGGTTGGAGGTGAGCCAAAATGAATGGGATCGTACTGCCAGAGGTCGAAGCATATATGTACGGGCTATTGCCACAACGCGATCAGGTGCTCTCTGAAATTGAGACGTTAGCCGCCAGTCATAGAATACCGATTATCGGTCCTGCCGTAGGAAGGATACTCTTTCTCCTGGCTAAACTGATCAACGCCAAGCACGTTTTCGAGATGGGATCAGCAGTGGGATATTCGACCATATGGCTGGCAAGAGGGACTGGTGAAAGTGGGGTAGTTTACTACACGGACACAGATGAGGAGAATGCCAAACGGGCAGCAGTCTATTTCAAGAAGGCGGGGGTCAGCGATCAAGTAAGACTGCTCATCGGCGATGCTCTCCACCTGATAGATACGGTGGAAGGAGATTTCGATCTCATATTCAATGATGTAGGCAAAGATCGGTATCCAGAGGTCTTCGCCAAAGCTTACCCGAGACTACGCCCTGGTGGGCTCCTAGTGAGTGACAATGTTTTGTGGTACGGGAAGGTGGCCGGAGGGAACAGGGACACGGCAACCCAAGCAGTGCGTGAGTTCAACCGGCTCCTATATTCTACAGACGGTTTGTTTACTACGATCCTGCCAATTCGCGACGGGATTTCGGTAAGCCTAAAACTATGACCGCCTTACGTGGGACAGCATCAGGCGCGGAGGACAGATTAGCAGTCAATGACACATCACCTCTGGAGTAAATTGCGGATAAGACCCTCTGTTGCTATAATACTTTGGGAATGGGGCTGTAGCTTAGTTGGGAGAGCGCCTCCCTTGCACGGAGGAGGTCAGGGGTTCGAGTCCCCTCAGCTCCACTTAGCTTCTAAGGAATCATCAGCGTAAAATAATGGTGGTGAGGAAAAGCTCGAATCTTGTTCTTTCAAACTGCTTCCCTCTTCAGAATCACAACCGGCTATGTATTGCATGGCATCAACAGCAACAGCTATAATAGGTTCTAACGGTGATTGGATTTCATTTAGAAAGGTAGAAGAGTAGTGAGCTACCAGGAACATAAGCAAAAGGCACCTCGTAGCGTGAGCTGTGCTGTTTTAACCATCTCCGATAGCCGGACGGAACTGGATGATGAATCGGGCAAACTAATCAGGCAAAAGCTCAGCCAAAGCGGGCACCGGGTAATGTTTTATTCTATTTTGAAAAACGAGACAGACTCTATTAAGAAGAAGATACATGAACTGCTAAGACAGCAGGAGCTGCAAGTCATCATTACCAGTGGTGGGACCGGAGTAAGCCATAGAGACATTACCGTAGAGACAATAGCCCCAATTCTTGAGAAGAAGCTGGATGGCTTTGGACAGCTTTTTCGGTTCTTATCTTACCAGGAGATAGGCACCGCTGCTATTATGAGTAGAGCCTTTGCCGGTGTAGCTCAGAGAAAGGTGATTCTTTGTCTTCCCGGCTCCCCTGGGGCGGCAAATCTGGCAATGGATAAGATAATCTTGCCTGAAATTGGACACATGGTTAGGGAGGCAACAAGGTGAAACCTTTTGGAGCACTTATTCCCTTTGAGGAAGCGAAAAGGGTCATCGAGGCAAACATAAAGCCAATCACCAGGGTGGAAACAATCAATATTGATGATTCCTCAGGGAGGGTTCTGGCAGAAGACATCGTCGCTACTTTGAACAGTCCCCCCTTTAATAGAGCCGCTATGGACGGTTACGCTGTTAAAGCCAAAGATACCTTTAATTCCGGCCAATTCAATCCAAAGGTACTCAACCTAATTGGTGAATTACATGCTGGGGAGACACCTCAGAAGAGGGTGAATACGGGGGAATGTATTCAGATTGCTACCGGGGCAGTGATGCCCACTGGTGCGGATGCCGTGGTTATGGTTGAGGATACCGAGGTAGAAAACGGCAGGGTAAAAGTATTCAAGTCGGGCTACCCAAAAGCCAATGTGGCTCGAAAGGGAGAGGACATCAGGAAAGGGGAACTTGTTCTAAGGCATGGCTTTGTGCTGGATGCAGGCAGGGTGGGGGTACTTGCCTCTCAGGGGATAACCCAAGTCAAGGTCTATGAAAAACCAAAGGTGGCTGTTTTCCCTAGTGGGGGAGAGGTAATTGAGGTTGGCAAAAAGTTAAGGCAGGGGCAGGTCTACGATATTAACTCTCATACTATCGCCTCGGTGGTGAAGGCAAACGGAGGCATTCCTCTGAGGTTTGGAATCATTGAGGATGACCGCGAGAACATCAAAGCAAAGATTGCGGAAGGTTTGAAAAGTGACCTGGTGGTTATTTCGGGAGGCTCTTCGGTAGGAGAGAAAGACCTATTAGTCGATGTCCTTCAGGACTGGGGTGAGGTTCTCTTCCATGGAATTCAAGTAAAACCCGGGAAACCGACCATTTTTGCCATGATACAGGGTAAGCCGCTCATGGGAATGCCGGGCTATCCTACTTCCTGTCTAATCAACGCTTACCTATTACTTTTACCGGCAATCAGAAAGATGGCTCGCCTCCCACTGAGAAAAGAGTGGAGCGTTAAGGCCAAGCTTTCCCGAAGAGTGCCGGGGAGCGTGGGCAGAAGGCAATTTTTAACCGTCAGAATCGAGAGTGGTGAGGCTGTCCCGGTTTACAAAGAGTCGGGAGCAATAACGAGTATAGCCGCCGCCGATGGCTACATTGAGATAGCAGAGAACATAGATTTGCTGGAGAAGGGTGAGCCAGTTACGGTAACACTGTTCTAAAATATCCTCGTTTTAGGTCTCCTTCTCCATAATCTTTAGCTCATCCCCGGCCTTAACTAGCCCACCTTTGATTACCCTGGCGAATATTCCCTCTTTAGGCATTATACATTTGCCTAGCTGCCGAAATATGGCACAGCCGATGTGGCACTCCTTTCCTATCTGGGTCACCTCAAGGATTACCCCTTGTCCTACGGCCAGTCGGGTGCCAATAGGTAAAGATACCAGGTCTAGCCCCTCTACAGTGAGGTTTTCGGCAAAATCCCCGGCGCTTAACTGCAACCCCAGACTACTCATCTTCTCAATACTGGTTAAGGTTAGCAGGCTTACCTGCCGATGGGTATCAGAGGCAGCATGGGCATCGCCTACTAAACCATAATCTTCTTTAAACAACCCTTCATCTATGGGGTTTTTACTCACCCCCTTGGTGTCACTTCGGCAGACGGCTACAATCCTTGCCATGTCTCTAATCTCCCCTTTTCCTTCGGTAGATTCCGCTTTTTCCGCCCTTTTTGCTTTCCAGGCATATTTCAGCAATTGTCATCCCCCGGTCTACAGACTTACCCATGTCGTAGATGGTCAAGGCGCTGACTGAGGCGGCAACCATAGCCTCCATCTCAACCCCGGTTTTGCCGGTACTCTCTACTCTGGCAGTGATTTCTATGGAGTCATTCCCGGACAGGTCAAACTCAATAGCGATGTTATCAATCAATATTGGGTGACACAGGGGTATCAGGTGAGGTGTCTTTTTGGCAGCCATAATACCAGCTACCTTGGCTACAGACAGAACGTCCCCCTTTTCCAGCCCGCCAGTCTTTATCTGCTCCAGGGTACTCGGTTTCATTGTTATCCTGCCCTTGGCTACAGCCACACGTTTGGTATCACCTTTCTGACCCACATTAACCATTTGGGCCTCACCCCTTGAGTTTATATGAGTTAGCTTGGTCATTATCTTCCTCCTCTCTCTTGCTTCCGTCCAGACATAGTCCTAGCCGCCTATCTGCCACATTTGCCGCTTACCTGAGATAGGCTCTTCACCTAAGCGGTGCTGTTCCCTCTTCAAGGTAGCCGCTTCCTGTATTAACTGTTGCAGCTCCTCGATACTGGCACCTCTACGCAGTGGTTCTTTTATATCCACTTCATCGTCTTCCAGAAGGCACGGTCGTAGCCGACCATCAGCAGTGAGACGAAAGCGGTTGCAGTCGGCGCAAAAACAATCGGTTATTGCCCCTATGAAACCTATAGTCCCCGTGGCATTTGGTAACTGGTAATACTTGGCTGGGCCATTGCCTGATTTCGGCCAGCATGGTCTAAGCTCACCAAGTGTTCCCTGAATGACGGCCATTATTTCTCCAATAGCCACCAGCCGGTTAGCTTCCGCCGCAGACCTTACAAACGGCATGTACTCGATAAATCGTACATGCCAGCCATCGCTAAGGCTCAGGCGAGCCAGGTCAAGTAGCTCATCGTCATTTATACCTCTCAGAACTACCATGTTTATTTTCACCGGGTTTAGCTGAGCCCTTTTTGCCGCCTCAATACCGCTGAGCACGTCCTTTAGTTTATCACTGCCGGTGATACGTTGGAACCTATCCGGCTTTAATGTATCCAGGCTAATATTAACTCGTTTAAGGCCAGCCGCTTTAAGCTCAGCAGCATATTTATCAAGCATGGTGCCATTAGTGGTAAGTGATATTTCCTCAATGCTATCAACTGGGGAGAGCAATTCGACCAATTTGCTCAGGTCTGGCCTTACCAGAGGCTCTCCCCCTGTAAGGCGTATGCTTCTAACACCCAACCCGGCGGCTACTTGAACCACTCTGTGGATTTCTTCGTAGCGAAGAATATCGTCATGCGATAGGTGGGGCATTGATTGCACGGTGCAGTAGATACAGCGCAGGTTACAGCGGTCAGTGACCGATATGCGCATGTAATTGATACGCCGATGAAAAGCATCGAAAAGACCCGTCATTCTCCTCTCCTTCTTATGAGGCTAGTTAATTCTTAAGTGCTTTGGTTCAATGACCTTCTCTCTTGATTACATGGACACCTGTAGCCTTGAAAGTGGCACAAACCCGTCTCCCTTTTTTCAAGTCTAATTCCTCGGCTGACCTTCTGGTAACCAGAGATACCAGTCGAAAACCACAATCCAGTTCAACCCGTGTAACCGGCCCCGTTGATACTGTCCGCGTTACTATCCCGTTGAACGAGTTTCTGGCACTGCTTGGGACTTTTGACATGACGAGTGTTATATCTTCTGGTCTGACACAGGCAGAAACCTCTTCTCCTGTAGCGTAATCCGAAATCGCTTCTATGATAGTGCCACCAATATCTATGGTAACAACCTTATCCTGACTGGATGAAATCACCCCGTTTATAATATTCTCAACACCTACGAACTCGGCTACCTCTTTATTTCTGGGGTAGGCAAATATATCCCTTGAGCTTCCCATTTGAAGCACTTCACCATTCCCGAGCACAGCTATTCTATCAGCTAAGCGCTGGCCCTGTGCCATATCGTGTGTTGCCATTATTATAGTGGTAGAATATTGCCGAATAATGCCAGTTATCAATTCTTCAATCCTTGATGCCGAGATTGGGTCGAGGTTAGCTGTAGGTTCATCCAGCAGCAGTAGCTCTGGTTCAACAGCCATCGCTCTGGCTATAGCTACTCTTTGTACTTCTCCCCCGGATAACGCTCGGGCATTTCTGTTTTTGTAGGCGGCGAGGTCGACCAGCTGCAGAATACTGCTGGCTTTTTCACGGATGTTGCCTTTCGCCATCCCTCTCCATCTTAAGCCATAGGTAATATTATCGTATACACTCATGTTAAATACTATCGGCTTCTGGAGGACGAAGGCCATCCGCCGACGTATCTCTAATCTCACCGCCGCTGATGCAGTGGTATCTACTCCGTCAAAAAATATCTTTCCGGATGTGGGCATATCAATGAGGTCTATCAGACGTAGTAGCGTAGTTTTGCCCGCCCCGGTAGGGCCAATCAACGCCAAGACTTCTCCCTGCTCCACCTTTATGTTGATATCCTTAAGGATATCTCGCTCGCCGTATCTCTGGCATAGGTCTATGGTTTCTATTAAGGACACTGTTACCTCTGCTGTAGCCTATTTAATAGTATATTGATGATAAGAGCAATAAATATCAGAATTATACCCAGTGCTATTGATAGCTCTAGATTACCCTTGGATGTCTCCAGCGATATGGCGGTAGTTAGGACTCTGGTAAATCCCCGAATATTCATGCCAACCATAATGGCTATTCCCACCTCGGAGATGGCTCGGCCAAATCCCATTCCAACTGCTGCCACAACCGCAAATCTGGCTTCTCTCAGGACAACAATTGCGGTCTGAAAGCCGCTGGCACCGAGTGAACGAGCCGTGTCCAGTATTGCCTTGTCCACTCCACTGACAGCAGAAATAGTCAGGCCGAGAAGTATAGGTGTGATTAATATCATTTGTCCCACCACCATAGTTGTTGGAGTGAAAAGTAGATTAAGTCCACCCAGCGGTCCGGCTTGGGAGAAGAGTACAAAAACAAACAGACCGATGGCAACAGTCGGTATACTGAAGAATGTCTGAATCAGACTTATTACCAGCCTTTTACCTGGGAAACGGCGGAAGTGGATGAGACCGCCAAGCGGAATGCAGAAAAGAGAGGCAAGGAGAGTGGAGGTTAGCGCAATAATTAGCGACCTGCCGGCTATCCCCATCACCTCTGGCTCAAAAGAGATTATCAGTTCTACGGCCTTGGTCAGACCGCGCCATATCTCAACCATTAAGCCGACTCCTACTTCTTATTTTTGTTACAGACCTGATACTTGCCCGTACACACGATTTTGTCACCACAATTGGGGCAGAGCTTCCAGTCTGACCTTATCTCAAAGCCACACTTCTTACACTTTACTACCATTGCTATGAGAGGCATTTTATATCTCCTTTAAAACTTATGGTGGGAGTTCTATCCCGGCGCAGGGAGTGAATAGCGATACGCCGTATTGCTTCACACCGTAATTGCTGATAAGTTCCTGTATTTCGGGTGACACAAGGAAGTTTATCAGGTTATTAGCCATATCAATCTTGGTTGTAGGTATTTTTTCTGGGTTTACCGCAATAGCGGAGTAGACATTAAGCAGTATGTCACCCTTATCGACCACAGGCATTAGTTCTAATTTGTCCTTGTAGGCAAGATAAGTACCTATATCGGTCAGTGTATAGGCCTGTTTCTCACTGGCCATCATCAGAATCGGCCCCATGCCAGTCCCGGCCTCTACATACCAAGCACCTGCATTTCTAACCACTTCATAATCGTAGCCAGCTCCTTTCCAGATGGTCTTCTCCTTGGCGTGTGTTCCAGAGTCATCTCCTCTGGAAACAAAGCTACCACTTCCGTTCTCTATTAGCTTTTTAAAAGCTTCCTTGGGACTTATGCCTTTGATGCCTGCCGGGTCAGCCGCTGGTCCCACGATGAGAAAATAATTATAAGCAAAGGGTACTCGCTGTACACCGTAGCCCTCAGCTACAAATTGCTCCTCATAGGCTTGGGAATGAACAATAATAATATCCACGTCACCCCTTTTGCCGTATTCCAAAGCCCTGCCGGTGCCGGCATACATGATGTTTAAGTTAATGTTATACTCCTCCTCAAACATAGGCTCCAAATAATCCCATAGGCCAGTGTCATACAAGCTAGTGGTGGTAGCCATCTTTAGCCTCTGTTGTGGTGGCAGTGGTGAAGCTGTTGAAGACTTGCAACCGACGAAGCTCACCAGCAGAGCTAAAAGTGTTAGCATACTCAACAAGTAATGAGTTACCTTTTTCACAGTTGCACTCTTTTTAAGCTAATATCTTCCTCCAAAAGTTGTCTATTGATAATAAGCAAATACAGGTCAGTAGATAATAATGAAGCACCTCAAGGAGGTGCTTTACAAAGGCAAAAACTTGCCATAAGTAAGGTCTCCTTTCCAAACACGGGGGGCGTGAGTGTTTCCCCTCACACCTTATCGGTTACTGCGCGTAGGTAAGATACCCTTAGCTACAGCAACTCGGAGGCCCATATCCAGTTCAATAAGATCCATTCAGTACCTTAAAGACGTATTAAATTATACCTTTTTGGTTTCATCATAGTCAAGCCTCACCGTGGCTTTATTCCAGTGTGCAAATGAACACAGATGGAGCCAGCGGTTGAATTCGAACCGACGAGCAGCGGTTTCATAAACCGTTGCTCTACCCCTGAGCTACGCTGGCTCTACCCAAATATAACACAAAATAGCGCTCTCCTTTAATATCTCGGTTGATACTTGTCGCTAGCGCTTAGATAAGCTTATAATATTATTAAAGTACTTCGATGAGGAGATAACCATTAGGGTTCTTTAAACCTTGAATTGTTTCACTCGGCTGTAACTCACCATTTTCCAAAGTTTTCGTGACTCTAGGGTAACAGTAAAGGGAAATAAATGCTAAGAAAGCCAGCAAGGACAAAGGAGTTAAAATGAAACACCGTGAACGGGTGCTCATGGCGCTTAGTCATGAAGAGCCCGATAGATGTCCCCTGTCATGCAGTTTTACACCGGAATTTGTTACCAGACTTAGGAATGACCTGGGGTTAGCAGAGGAAGAATTCTATAATCCCCACGGAGGAGGTAACACCTATGTATTGGAGCGCACTATAGGTGCCGATATGCTTTTGACCTCCATTGGATGGGCAAATTCATACTATGCCACCGATGTATATAGTGAGGATGGGGTTTCCTATACTGATGAATGGGGGATTGGGTGGAAAAACGTAGAGTATGAAACCAGGTTTGGCAAAGGCCGTTATACTGAAATAGTGGGCCATCCTCTTGCCGATGAAGAAGCGATAGACTCGTACCAGCCACCTGATCCGAATAAGCCTGAGTTATACCTTGATGCAGCCAGAATGATTAAAGAATATAAGGGTGAATACTGGATTGTGGGTGCTACCGTCTGTACAATTTTTGAAGCTGCTTGGGCTCTTAGAGGTCTTGAAAGAGCATTGATGGATTTGATTGTCAATCCAGATTTTGTCGAAAAACTCTTCGATATCCCGTTTAATTATCACCTTACTGCAGCCAAGAAACTAGTGGAGATGGGCGTAGATATGATCTGGATAGGAGATGATGTAGGGGGTCAGAGTGGGATGCTCATTTCCCCGCAAATCTGGCGCCAATTCTTGAAACCACGCTTGGCTAAATTTATTTCCATGCTGAAAAGCGTCAATCCTGAGGTGAAAATAGCCTATCACTCGGACGGAATGATTTACCCAATCCTCTCCGACTTAATTGAAATCGGACTGGACATTCTTAATCCAGTACAGCCAAAGTGCATGGATCCGGAGAAACTTAAGAAGGAGTACGGGGATAAATTATGTTTTTGGGGCTCAATTGATGAGCAATATACCCTACCTTTTGGAACAGCCGCCGAGGTTAAAAAAGAAGTGATAACACGTTTAAAAACATTGGGCAAAAATGGTGGATTGATTATCGGGCCAACTCATCATGTGCAGCTTGATACACCGTTGGAAAACTTTTGGGCAATGGTTAACACTGTAAAGAATACGTCTTACAGTACTTTATAGCGAATTGTTGGGTGCTTAACAAAAGGAACTATTGTTCAATCAGAGAATGAACCTATATTTTCATGCCGTATCTACAGAGTGTTCAGAAAAAGAAAAAGCCTCTCACCTTCACAAGTGAGAGGGAATAGGGAGCTAAATCGGTTTACAGGCGATATCAGGCTGGTCTATAATCGGGTAAATTAGGGAACTATGGGGTAATAGTAAACTTCAGGCTAAAAGTTCTGTCTATTGTCACCCTTGGTGGGCAGCAGTGTACAATAGACAGAACTTCCACGTTCTCCTTCCCCTTTTTGGGTGGTAAAGGCAAGTTATAGTATAGTGTGACTTATCTTTTGTTTACCTTAATTCGTTTTGTTTAATCCAGTCTCTGTATTTTGGCGCAATACGGCTAGTAACTTTTCCAGTAGAGCAGCATCATCCTCACTGATTGACGACATTACTTGGTCCACGATATCTCTTGTCAGTGGCGTATGCTCCTCGAGAATCTTCCATCCCTTCTTCGTCAGTGTGATATTGATGGATCTCCTGTCCGTTCTACTACGCTTGGCCTTCACAAGCCCATCTCTCTTCATGCGGGCGACAAGTGTCGTGATATTGTGCCGCTCTCTCAATGTCCAACTGGCTATCGCCGAGGGTGTCATAGTCCCACCACTGAAGGCCAAGACTCGTAGCACTATTAACTTGATTGTTGACAGGCCTACTTTATATAAACGCGCATCTGTATACTTCTTCACTGCATCTGCGGTTTGTATGAACAGTATAAAAGTTCTCAAGATGGAGTTCTCGTGGCCTACTCTTGGCAATTTGTGTACTCTCATTAGCGATTGCTTCCTTTCCAGGGAATGTATAAACGGGGAATGTATCAACAAATAGAATAGCGCATTTTAAGGTTGGTGTCAATGCTCTTGAATAGTCGGTGCTGGGAGATTACCTCAAAAAGAGAAATTACACGATTGTGGAAGGGAAATAATACGTATGAAACATGCAGTAGATTTTAAGAGACGTCACAACGCAAGCAGGTGTTGCTTTTAACCTGACAAAAAAAGGGTAACATCGTTATCAATAGTAAAGGGGGAAAGTACCGCGCCTTAGTATACTTCAAGTATCGGTTTATGTTATAAGTAACATGATATGGCTGCTGAACCAGATAAGAGGGAAACGGAAAAGCATAATGAGACTGTACTTGCCAGCCTGTACGAGGAGTACTACGACAAGATTGCCCGCTATGCTTTTACCCGCATCGGCAATAGAGCCGAGGCTGAAGATATTGCTGGGGAGGTCTTCTTGAAAGCGCTAGAGTCGCTGAAATCATACAAAGAGCGTGGCATTCCGATGCAGGCTTGGCTGTTCAGGATTGCCCATAATCTGGTCGTAGACTACTTGAGGAAAGCTACAAAGCGTAAGTCAGTTCCCATTGAAACTATTCAAGTAGAAGCTGATGTAGACCCAGCGACCATTGCCGAAAGAAATATTGAGCTTGAGAGGGTGACCAAGTCAATGGAGCAACTTACTCAGCAACAGAGAGAAGTATTACAATTACGCTTCTTTGGTGGACTGAGCTCTAAAGAAGTAGGGAGCATTGTGAACAAGAGTGATGGTGCCGTACGCGAGATGCAGCGGGCTGCCATAGAAAAATTACGCAAACTGCTGGTTACAGACTATTAGTCTTTGATATGGGATAAGAGAATGACTAATGACTTTGACAAAATAGTTGACGAGTGCATAGACCGGCTCAACCGTGGAGAAGGCCTGGAAGCCTGCCTTGCCGATTACCCTCGGTATGTTGAGCAGCTTGAGCCATTGCTTCGAGCCATGCTTCAAACGAGAAAGGCGTACTCATTTGTGCCTTCAGCCAGTGCCAAGAGAGCAGCAAGGCAGCGTTTCAATGTTGCTCTTGAGAAGCTGGAACAAAGACGTCAGGAGAAGAAACCTTTATTCACTAGGGTGTTTGCCCAGCCAGTAGCGTGGGCAACTGTGGCTGCTATGCTCCTGATACTAGTTGGAGGCTATTTTGGCCTGAGACCTTTGCTTTACCCGGTAGGACCTGTGCTTTACCCGGTAGAACCTGTGCCTAACTCTGAGGGCAACTTTGTATTTCTGATGAGCGATGATGTCAATGCAATCGGTGACTTTGACAGCCTTAATGTGTCCGTCTCAAAAGTTGGCCTTCTGTTAGGTGGTGAATCGGGCCAGTGGGTTGAGTTTGAGACGGAAGTAAAAGAGGTTGATTTGACTCTATTGCAGGGAGATAAGGCACAGGAAATTTGGAGAGGTAATGTGCCGGAAGGTCAATACACCAAGGTGTTCATCTATGTAACTGATGTCCGCGGTGTCTTGAAAGAAACAGGGCAAACGGTGGAAGTTAAACTGCCCAGCCAGAAGCTGCATATATCAAAATCATTTCAAGTTACTGCTGATACGGTGACCAGCTTTACTTATGACCTGACAGTAATTGCTGCTGGTAGTCCCCAGAGTGGAATAAAGTATATCCTCAAGCCCCAGGTTGATCAGAGCGGTGCCGACCATAAGCCAAGTGAGGACAAAGAAAAGGGCAGAAAACAGTGACGCAGGGCAAAGAATTGGCCTTGTTAGATGCTATTATTTAGCTCCGCCTGATTTGAGACCTTTAACTATCATTACCCTGACAATTTTGCCAATTTTCCGTTATAAAGTATAGAGACAAGAATAAGTCGTTGTAGTAGCAGAAGGAGGAAGAAAAATGAAAACTAGTTTTGTATTTATGACAGTGTTAGCGCTTCTAGCCATGTCGGTGGTAGGGTGTGCTTTGCCAAGAGCTCTCGTTACTGGCCCGGTGCCCACCACTGGAGAGGAAGCGAACTTCCGGTTCTTGATTAGTGATGAGAACAATGCCATCGCGGATTTTGCACGCCTGGATGTGATTATTTCCGAGATAGGTGTGCATCAGAGTGGCGAGTCGGCCACATGGCATACACTTAACCCCAACCCTGATCCTGATGGGGACGGAACTCCCGGCTTAAACCTGAGGCCCTTGGAAGGGGCGAAGGCCCTGGCTATCTGGGAGGGCACTTTGCCTGCGGGAGACTATACAAAGGTGTTTATCTATGTGGAAGACGAGGATATTACAGGGGTCCTGCTTGATGGTGATGGCGAAACAGCCGATGTGAAGCTGCCCAGCAACAAGTTGCAGATTTCCAAGCCCTTTACTATCAGTGATGATTCAGTAGTTGAATTCGTCTACGATATCACGGTTGTGAAGGCCGGGAAGAATGGCAAATACATTCTGAAGCCTCAGATTGCCCAGAGCGGAGCCGACCAAGACATCGACGACGTTACACCAGATGGGGATTTAGAGATCATCACACCCAGTCTTCTGCCTGATGGTGTGGTAGGGGAGGAATACGAGGCCGAAGTAGAGGCTGACGGGGGCATAGAGCCCTACACCTGGAGCATCGTCTCGGACGACGGCGACCTTCCTGACGGACTGGAGCTTAACACTGAGACCGGGGAAATCTACGGAACTCCCACCACAGAAGGGGAATACGAATTCACGGTTCAGGTTGAAGACGAATCGGAAAGTGTCACCGAGGAGTTCAGCATCAGTATTGCTGCTGCTGTCGGTGAGCTGGAGATCACCACACCCAGCCTCCTGCCTGATGGTGTGGTAGGGGAGGAATACGAGGCCGAAGTAGAGGCTGACGGGGGCATAGAGTCCTACACCTGGAGCATCGTCTCGGACGACGGCGACCTTCCTGACGGACTGGAGCTTAACACTGAGACCGGGGAAATCTACGGAACTCCCACCACGGCAGGGGACTATGAATTCACGGTTCAGGTTGAAGACGACTCCGCTCAGACCGATACTCAGGAGTTCAGCATCCATATCGATGCTTGAGTATTTGCATTATCACTACTGGAACAAACACTTAGGTTAGAAGAGAGGCCAACAGTCTGGCCTCTCTTCATTTTTCTCTTGCTCAGTCGGAGGCGCGTTTCTAATCTATGGGGAATGAACAGAGGGGAAACACTTTTATCTACTCTAGAGCCTTCAGCACGGAAATTAGTTGCTCTCTTATACTCCCCTTTGGAACGAACTTTTTCTCAAATACTGCGCCTCCTATGGTGAAGCCCCAGTATTTAAGGGAGACGACTTCGCCTATTCTTTCAAAACTATCAATGCTTCCAGCTATTATGACTGGAACACTTATGGCATCTCTGAATTTGGTGAGAAGTTGCTGGATGTCTCCTACATAGCGGTAGGCAAGAAGGTTTATTCCGTCTACTCCGAGAGCTTCTGCTTCTTTAGCCTCTTGAATAATTTCTTCAATTGTTCCATCAAGTATACAGGGATGCTCTCTGATTTTGCCTGCGTAAGGAAAATATTTTGTCTTTGCTCCTTCCTTTTTTAGAAACTCCAGCATTAACTTAGTATAAGGCGGCATTCCACCTATTAGGTAATCGACTCCTAACTGGCTGGCTCTACCGGCTGCTTTTAGATGTTCTTCTCTACTATAACTTACAACTTCCATAAAAATCTTCATTCTTTCTTTTTTCATTAAATCGATAAGTTTCAGCAGTTCGTCCTCTTCTAACCCGATGTCTTTGAATCCTACGCATTCAAGGCCGGTATTTTTAATTCCCTCAAATACTTCAATAGCATTAGCTACGGTAACATCATGGTGAGTTAACATAAATAAAAACTTAGTCATCATTTAACCTCGCGCTTTCCAGATTACTTTACATAATCTTATTTATCATTCTACGGTACGAATCACTTTGGCCCCTGTTGTGGCATGTGAAGTATATGTATCGCATTCGATTCCTTCGGCTACAAAAGCCTCTTTCATTGCTTTTGCTATTTCGATAGCCTTTTTTCTGTTATCAGTGACAGCTATTACTGTTGGGCCGGCACCGCTGAGTGTTACTCCAAAAGCTCCAGCGCTTAGTCCCGCTTCCTTGGCACCCATAAATCCGGGATAGAGAGGAGTTCTGGCTGGTTCTATTATTTGGTCACCAAGCATCCCTTTACCTACTAGTTTAGGGTCAGACTGAAGTAACCCGGCAACGACAATAGAGGCAGCACCTAAATTGCTTATGTGCATGGACAAGGTAACGTTTTTTGGCAATACACTTCTAGCTTTTTCCGTTGTCTTTTTCATTCCTTTAGGAATGGCCAAGGCAAATTCCATCCCTTTGGGTGGAGGAAAGGCGAGAATTTCAAGCGGATTGTAAGAGCCAATTAAAACCCAACCTCCATAGATTGAAGGGGCAACATTATCGGCGTGAGGAGCCCCTGCTGATGCCATTTCACCTTGTGCTGCTATTTCGGTTAGTTTCCTTAGGTCAAGCCCTAATCCTAGCAGGTGGTTAATAGCAACGGCTGTGGCAGCAGCGCTGGCCCCACTACTGCCAAGACCAGACCCCGGAGGTATTCCTTTGGTAATCTTAATTTTAAAACCGCCCTTGTTAAGCCATTTGTTGAACTCCAGTGCGGTTCTACCAGCACTGTTTTTTTGTGGATTCCTAGGTATGATGTCAGAACCCACGCCTTCTACTTCGATTGAAATAGACTTTTCATCTACCCACGTAACTTCTACAATATCAAACATTACGTCTAGCGCTAATCCCAATATATCAAAACCCGGTCCTAGATTACTGGTTGAAGCGGGAGCTTGAACTATAACCTTTTTGTAGGCTGGTTGTATCATGACTCTCCAAAAAGAATGTTATTTATTCGCAGACAACTTTGTTGCCAGTTTTATAGCCTCAATCAAACTTTGAGGATTCCCGGTGCCTAGTCTTAAGCCGGCACGTCGATAGGCTGTCCCATGGTCTACCGAAGTTCGTATTATGGGTAAACCAACGGTTATGTTTACTCCGATATCAAATCCTAATAATTTTATTGGAATACATCCTTGATCGTGGTACATTGCCACTACTATATCAAAATCTCCCTTTAAGGCTCTATAGAAAACAGTGTCAGCGGGTAAAGGACCCACTACGTTATAGCTTAAATCTCTTGCTGAATCTACCGCTGGTTTTATTTCATCAATTTCTTCCGACCCGAATAATCCTTCCTCCCCGGCATGAGGATTTAAACCAGCAACGACTATTACTGGGTTCTCTATGCCAAGCCTCTGTAAAGTTTGATGCGCAAGCTTAATTGTAGTAAGTATCTTATTTCTTTTAATTTGCTTACGTACCTGGCTGAATGGAATGTGAATCGTAACCAGGATTACTCTAAGGGGTCCGGCTATGAACATCATAGCATATTCTTTTGAACCGGTTAATTCGGCTAGAATTTCAGTATGTCTAGGATAGCGGTAACCGGCCATATGTAAAGCTTCTTTACTAATTGGAGCCGTAGTAATGGCATGAATTTTCCCCTCTAAAGCTAATTCTAAGGCCCTTTTAATATACTCAAATGAAGCTTTTCCCGCCATTGCTTGCGGTTGACCCATCTTAAGTTTGTTAATATCTATATTATTAAGGTCTAGGACATCTACTTTCCCACACTCTAATTTTGCGTCACCTATCTTTTTAATAGGGTTAACCTCCAGTTGGACCTTAGTTACTTTTACTCCTTCTCTCATTACATTGGCGTCACCTATTACAACAGGATTGCAGATATCATAAGTTGATTCTAATGAGAGTGCCTTAGCTATAATTTCGGGCCCAATCCCGGCAGCGTCACCCATCGTGATACCTATTATTGGCTTTGTATTAAGAGGCATTTTCAAAACCTCATCTCCTTGTATTGCACTTCCATATCTTGTACTATTTACTGCTTACCTATGTCAAGTTTTGGAGAACTCCTCTGCCAAAATGCCCTTTGATGGCACCTTGACTGCTGAGAGCAATAAATTGGAAAGCTAGCTTTGAAACCTTTATAATAACCATGTTCGTAATAGTAGGGGTAAGAGTGGCTGCACTTATTTCAGCGTAGATACCTTGGTGAGATGTATTATTACTTATATATAGTAGCCGGATTAGCCTTAGCAATTTCTGTCATTTCAAGCCGTGATAAAACGCTCAAAGCGCTAAAAATAGCCGCCAGAAGATTCGTAACAATTTTACCCGCCTTCCTGATTATGCTTATTCTTGTTTCGGTTGTCCTATTTTTAGTCTCCGATGAAGTCATCGCCAATTACCTTGGGAGCAACAATAAATTCTTTGCCGTTCTCTTTGCTTCCTTTTTTGGTTCCATAACTCTAATGCCCGGCTTCATCGCTTTTCCGTTATCCGGTATTTTGTTGAAAAAAGGGGTGCTATATATGGTCTTATCAGCTTTTACCACTACTTTAATGATGGTAGGAGTACTCACTTACCCAGTAGAAAAAGAGTATTTTGGGGTGAAAGTAACCATAATAAGAAATGTAATTAGCTTCTTTATAGCCCTTGCTGTTGCGGTAATGACCGGCATTTTCTTCGGGGAAATTTTTTGATGAAGCGGAATAGTATTATCAGAATAGTTATCATAGCATCTTATGTTATTTTCTTAGCTGTTTCCTGGACATCTGGGTTCAATCCAGGGAAAGAAATCAGCCATAATTTTGCCGACTTTTCGGTAGAGATGCTTAAGATACTACCCGGTGCTTTCATTCTGATAGGCCTGTTTGAGGTGTGGGTAAAGAGAGAAACGGTTGAAAGGCATTTGGGTGAGAGAGCTGGTATCAGGGGGTATATCTGGGCGGTGCTGCTTGCAGGCACCACAGTTGGTGGATTATATGTAGCTTTTCCGGTGGCTTACTCCCTGCATAGTAAGGGAGCCAAGCTCAGTGTTATCTTTACCTACATAGGTGCTTCAGCAATTTGTAGAATCCCAATGACAATATTTGAAGCCTCCTTTATGGGGATAAAGTTCACCGCAGTCAGACTACTTGTATCTTTGCCATTAGTGATTGTAGCTTCAATATTATTGGGAGCTTATCTGACAAAGAGAAATTATAAAATAATGGCCGGAAAATAAAAACTGTGCCATTGAATTGTTTGTTCGACTTGCTAATTGCAAAAGCATTGCCTCAGATTGTTACCTCTTTGACATTCGGAGCAGGAGTAGTCTATAATTTCGGTTTAATTAAACGGCTGAATCAGTAAATCTACAAGCCGGTTAATTTTCTGGCCTAGCCGGCAGCGTGCAGTTGGTTTTGTGCTGCAATTTGCAAGGTCACACTGAAAGGAAACTACCATCAAAAAACCCAGTTTTCGCTCGTTTTTTTCAGGATTACTGCCTCTCTTTGTAGTGGCGCACTTTGGCCATCATCTAGTGTCAGCATTGCTGACCCCGCTTTCGCCATTTATCCGTGATAACTTTGCTCTTGATTATGCTCAGATAGGGTGGTTAGCCTCGGCGTTTGCCTTGTCATATGGTGTCAGCCAGCTCCCGGCGGGATGGCTAGCCGATCGTATTGGTCCCCGTGCCGTGCTTACCATAGGTATCTCTGGTGTAGCAGTAGCCGGAGTTCTAGTTGGCCTTTCACCTACCTATGTCATGCTGATTGTTTTCCTAATACTGCTAGGAATAACGGGTGGCGGCTATCATCCAGCTTCGGCACCGCTTGTTTCGGCGTTGGTTGAGCCGAGTAAGCGAGGCCGGGCACTGGGTATCCATCAGATAGGGGGTTCAGTAAGCCACTTCTTAGCTCCTATAGTTGCTGTTGCTATTGCCACTGCCCCTGCTTTTATAAATTTTAGCTGGCGTGCCTCATTCATCGTGCTGTCTATCCCCATTTTTATTCTTGGAATCGTGTTTTATATCCTCCTTGGCCGGCGGGGATACACCAGGAAGGCTAAGCAGGGGATATCCGAAGGTCATACCGAGACAGCTCGTACCCCAGGCCACTGGCGCTGCCTGGTAGCGTTTCTCATTCTGAGTATAGTCGGTCAAGTCTTGATTTTCGCTGTGATAAGTTTCATTCCTCTGTTCCTCGTCGACAGTTTCGGCGTTAGTGAAGGGATGGCGGCAGGCTTGTTAACTCTTGCCTACTTTGGGGGACTCTTGGCAGGCCCTTTGGGTGGGTATCTCTCTGACCGCTTTGGAGAGGTGCCGGTGACGCTGCTGGTGACTTTTATTGCTGGTCCTGTTATTTATTTACTGGGCACGATGTCCTATAACTGGGGTATATTTGTGGTTCTGCTTTTAATCGGCACGCTCTGCTTTATCCGTATGCCGGTGTCGGAATCTTATATTATCAGCCGCGCCTCGGTGCGCGAGCGCTCAACTATGCTGGGTATCTACTACTTCGGTAGCCGGGGAGGTTCTGGTGTAATAACACCGGCGTTGGGTTATCTTATTGACCAGGTTGGATTTCAAGATAGTTTTACCATTGTGGGTGCTACCATGGTTGTCCTGACCCTTGCCTGCGCTGTATTTTTGTGGGGAGATCGAAGGTCAATTAGCACCGAGCTACACCAATAAGGTCGGCTATATCCTTTAGCCCCTCTTTCTCCATGAATTGCTCTATTCCTTCTAGGACCTCAAGTGGAGCCCGAGGGTTAGCGAAGCTGGCGGTGCCTACCTGGATAGCACTGGCTCCAGCCATAATGAATTCTATAGCGTCGCTAGCAGTAGTAATGCCACCACAGCCAATGACTGGTATTTCTACAGCACCGGCTACTTTGTATACCATATACAGCGCCACTGGTTTTATAGCTGGACCGGATAGACCTCCAGTTATGTTGCCTAATAGGGGTCTACGCTTACTGATATCTATAGCCATGCCCTTTATGGTGTTGATTAAGGATATGGCACCGGCTCCAGCTTTTGCCACTGCCACAGCTATTTTGGCTATATCACTGGTGTTTGGGGTTAGCTTAACCAGTATTGGCAGAGAGGTAGCTGCTTTGACGGCAGCAGTTACCTCGGCGGCTGACTCCGGGTTTACTCCAAACTCAGCACCACCAGCTTTGATATTAGGGCAACTGATGTTTACTTCAATAGCACTGATTCCAGCTACCCCATCCAGCTTGCTGGCCAGTTGGGTGTAATCATCAGTAGTTTCACCGGCGATGTTAACGATGACTGGCACACGCCAACCTGCCCAGATTGGGGCCTTTTCTTTAATTACGACCTCAACACCAATATTCTGCAAGCCAATTGAGTTAAGTAAGCCAGAGGCTGTCTCAGCTAGCCGAGGCTGTGGATTTCCGTCTCTGGGTTTGAGGGTAGTTCCTTTGCATACGATAGCCCCCAGCGCCTGAATATCAAACAGGTGGCTATACTCTGTGCCATAACCAAAGGTACCTGAGGCAGTCATCACCGGGTTAGTTAGTAGTAACCCTGAGTGGTGTTTAGGGGCTAATTGAATTGCAAGATGCATAGGCAACTCCCTATAGTGGGTCAATCCTGCTAGCGGTATTTTCACTAAGAGTAGTAATACGAAGCTCCATTTTATCCTCTTTCGTGATGTTGATTATAGGTTATATGTTCTGGGGTAGCAACTTCTTTCTTAACGAATAAAAGGGGGAACACTATATCACTCATGCAGCAGGGAATCCAAACAGCAAGGAATAGAAATAGGAAGGTAGCAAGAAATGCAACCCAATTCACTGTCTCGCCTAGTGCCATAATGATGTGGAATAACGATGCCCAGGTGCTTATCAACACGTGTCCGGAGTGGGGGAGTTTGGTGGTAGGTTTCAAATAACCAATGATAATACCAATTAAGGCCGCGGGGTTCACAATTTGCCATTCTTCAATAAAACCGATGTGGATTCCCCTGTTCTCGAAACCGAATAAGGTTTCTCCAAGATAAGGAATTATTGAGTCGCTTAGCGTAGCTATACCAACAGAGCCAAGATAGCCAATCAGAACTGCCATCCAGATTTTGCCCTTACCGTATTTTTTATACATCGCTGTGGTAACTAGGGCGCTTAATACAACATGGGTTGGATGTAAGATATAAAAAATGGTGTAAGAAACTTGGGAAACCTGAGGAAGAACATTACCAAAGACTATTATGACCATTATGATAATACCGGTAATGGCCCCCAAAGTAGTGAACGGGGCGTGTCTCCTGAGCTCGCTGGCTATTCGTCTGAACATTTGTCTTCTTTAACAGGGTATAAAAAGGCACTGCCTAATTACAGTGCTTGGTGAAATCTACGGTGCTTTTTGACAGGCCTGGCAGAGACCAATGAACTCAAGCAGGTGACCGTCTATTCTGAATCTGCTCTCTTTAGAGAGTCTTTGTTCTAGGTCACTGAGATTGTGGCCGGTGAAATCAACCACTGTACCGCAGTTGGAGCAAATTAAGTGGTGGTGATGCTGTGGGGTACTGATTGTGTAACTACGGCAACTGCCACCGGCGTGTAGCTTGCAGATGAGTTCTAGCTCAGCGAGTATCTCAAGAGTGCGGTAAATAGTTACCAGTCCGATATTAGGATGGTCTTGATGCACCTTCTCATATATAGCCGCCGGAGTAAGATGGTCCTGACTGGAGGTAATTGCTTGTATCACTACCTGCCGCTGGGGAGTGAGCTTGTAGCCATGCTGCCTCAATATAGTTGCTATTTTTCTCTTTGTGAGTCTCATTTCAAGTGCTAAATGAAAAATATTATCATTTACATGATACTAAAAGCGTCCCTTGTTGTCAACGGTTTTATTGTAGGGATAATGTTGATAAAATAGAATAAATAGGATACACTAAAGATATGATGTATCTTGGCACTTCAGGATTTAGTTATGATGATTGGGTGGGAAGCTTCTACCCGGCAGGCATGCCCAAGCGAGAATGGCTTGCCTACTATGCTCGTGAATTTAATGCCTGTGAGGTAAACTCAACCTTTTATGCGTTGCCTAAACTGTCCAGCGTAAAAGCTATGGTTGACAAAACAGGTGATGGTTTCTTATTTTCTATTAAAGCGAACAAAGAAATGACTCACCAGCGAGAGGATAATGCTTCTATTTTTAAGGCTTTTCGCCAGATGTTAGAGCCTAGCATCGCTGCCGGGAAGCTAGGTTGTATTCTGGCTCAGTTTCCTTATAGTTTCAGATTTAATCGCCGTAATTGGGACTACCTCAAGCTGTTGAAGGAACGTTTGAGTGAATTACCAGTCGTAATTGAATTCCGTAATGCCCAGTGGATAAGGAGCGAAGTGTTTGACTGGCTTCGGCATGAAGGTTTAGGCTTCTGCTGTGTTGATGAACCACAGCTACCTAATCTTTTGCCAGCACTGGCTGAGGTAACAAATAATATAGGCTATGTGCGCTTTCACGGGCGTAATAGTGCTAAGTGGTGGCAACATGAGCATGCTTATGAAAGGTATGACTATAGCTATACGGCACAAGAACTAAGCGAGTGGTTGCCTAAGATTCGAAAACTGGATAGTGTAGCTGAAAAGACCTTTATCTTTGCCAACAATCACTGGCGTGGACAAGCGGTCAGCACTATTCGCCAATTGCGAATGATGCTGGACTAATCTACCCCACTTATTTTTCTCAAGTGACACTAAGTATAATAGCTTATTCGTTAGCATCTAAATAAGGAAAACTAAAAAACAGCCTATCTCAAGCTTGACAGATGGGCGAGAGGAAGGAAAAGTGACTACTAGTTTTGACTTGCTGCGCTCTCGTTTGGAGAGTGAACAAAAACGATTAACTGAGCAATTAGCGCAATTAAAGGCTAGCGTCCGTCCTGCAAACGAGAGGCGAGAGGGTAGTCCCTTTGGCAAAAGAGAGGAGGAGGCTACAGAGACCCTTGAGTTAGAGACACGGCTAGCCTTAGAGAAGCGTATAAGAGACCAACTAGCTTCGTTGGAACATGCCTTAGACAAGTTTGAGAAGGGAACCTATGGTGTATGTGAAAGTTGTGGTCAACCTATAGACCCAGCCCGGTTGGAAGCCCTTCCTCAAGCGAAGTCATGTATGAACTGCAAGACTCAACAGGCAAAGAATGCAAAAGGCAAATGATTTCCGGAGTGGGTGGTGGTGGAATGTGGTCTTTTTTCTTACAACGTTATTGATAGTAGCTGCTGACCAGCTCAGCAAGCTATGGATAAGGTCTTTTCCTGAAGGGCCATTGATATTTGAGGCAGGATTCTTTCGGATAGTTCATACCCATAATACTGGAGCTGTCTTTGGTCTATTTCAGGGTCACTCGTTTGTTTTTACTGTAATCGCTATAATTGGCGTTGTCATAATTCTGCTCTGTGTCTTTTTTGTTTATCCCCGCTCCCCTTTTTTGGATAGCAGGCTTAGCAGAGTAGCCCTGGGCTTAATGCTCGGGGGGACGGTAGGCAACCTGATTGACCGCCTACGCTTTGGCGGTGTTACCGATTTTATCGGCATCGGCATCTGGCCAGCATTTAATATCGCTGATTCGGCCATAGTCGTTGGAGCTATCATTTTGGCTTACTCTCTCCTCCGCTTGACCAGAGCCGAGAAACACTCGGATGGACAAGGTATATAATTTTATAGCTGACAAGACTGGGGTGCGGCTTGATAAGTATGTCAGTGAGAAGTGCCCGGAGCTTTCCCGAACACAGGCTCAAAAGCTTATCGCTGATGGCCATATCAAGGTTAATGACCGCATGGCTAAGGCAAGCGTTAAACTGAGTATCGGTGATAGGGTTGATATTATCATACCCCCCACTGCTCCCAGCCCCTTATCACCGGAGGCTATCCCGTTAAATATCGTTTATGAGGATGATGACCTTTTGGTTGTGGACAAACCAGCCGGGCTAGCTGTTCACCCAGCCCCGGGACACCCCGACCACACCCTGGTTAATGCGATTCTGTCTCATTTCCCTCACCTGGCTGATATTAGCGAGTCGCTGCGACCGGGAATTGTGCATCGGTTAGACAAAGATACCTCAGGGGTGATGCTGGTGGCTAAGAATAACATGGCTCAGGCTAACCTGATTGACCAGTTTAAGAACCGTTCCGTGATGAAAGTCTATCTGGTGCTGGTCAAAGGGCGCCTCACTCCGGAGGACGGAATTATTGAGGCGCCTATTGGGCGTGACCCCAGTAACCGAAAGCGTATGGCGGTGGTAACCAGGGGCAGAGAATCCCGCACTCAGTATCACGTGGTTAAACACATAGGCGACTATACCCTGCTTGAGGTCAAACCGGAAACTGGGCGCACCCACCAGATACGGGTCCATCTTGCTGCTATTGGTTCTCTGGTGGTGGGAGACTCGGTGTACGGAGTAAAGTCCGACTTTTTAGCGCGGCAGTTTGTGCACGCCTGCCGCCTGGGCTTTAACTTACCCTCCACTGGCGAATACGTAGAGTTCACCTCTGAGCTACCACCCGATTTAGCGCAGGCACTGAAGGATATTGGCTAGAATGTTGGTGGGTGGTAGAATGGGGAAGACACGTTAAGATTGATTAAGTTAAGCTAACTGAAACTAGCTTGTTTGGATGTTAGCTAGCAAGGGAGGATTGTGATATGCCTGCAAAACCCGTGGTTATAAAGTTCTTTGGTCCTGTTATCGAGGTCACAATTAACGCGTTGATGAATGTGATTGACCAGAAGATGAAAGAGGGTGTCACTCAATTTATACTTCTTATTTCTTCTCCTGGTGGTAATGTTTTCCACGGCCTCTCAGCTTACAATTATCTGAAAGGCTTACCTGTAACTGTAACCACACATAACTTTGGCAGTGTGGACTCTATCGGGGTTGTCTTATTTTGTGGGGGTGACAAAAGACTCTCGGTTCCTCAAGCAAGGTTCTTGCTTCATGGTGTAAGTGCTGGTTTCCAAAATATACGCTTGGAAGAGAAGCAACTTGAGGAGAGATTGAAAGGGCTGAGGATCGACATAGAGAATATTGCTAAGGTCATAGCTGCGAATACCGGTAAGAGTGTCCAAGATGTTACAAGCGCCATGCTTGAAAGAACAACGCTAAACCCTGATGAAGCGAAGGAGTGGGGTTTAGTTCATGAGATCAAGTCTGCACTTTTTGAAGCGGATTCTGAAGTTGTATCGATACAATATCAACAACCTCAGCAGGTAAGAGCTGCGGCTATGGATGAGAATTTAAATGAATAAGTCAGTTAGAGTGCGCTATGCACCCAGCCCCACTGGCTATCCCCATGTGGGCAATATCAGGACGGCTCTGTTTAACTGGCTGTTTGCCCGGCACTACGGGGGCAGTTTTATTGTCCGCATTGAGGATACCGATGTTACCCGTAAGGTTGAGGGAGCAATAAAGGCTATCCTTGATGGTCTCCGCTGGCTGGGGTTAGATTGGGATGAGGGACCTGAGGTGGGGGGTAAATATGGCCCTTATTTTCAGTCGCAGCGCTTGGAAAAATACCATGAGGTAGCTCAGCGGTTGATTGCACAGGATAATGCCTATTATTGCTATTGCTCTACTCAGCGTCTGGAGGAAATGCGGGCGGAGCAGGTGCAACGTAAGCAGCCACCAGGCTACGACCGGCGCTGTCGTAACTTAAGTCAGGAAGAGCGGGCTAAGAAAGAAGCCGAGGACATCACACCGGTAGTTCGTTTTAAGACACCGCTTGAGGGGCAGACCAGATTCAATGATTTAATCCGGGATGATGTAGCCTTTGAGAATAGTAATATTGACGATTTCGTGTTGCTTAAGTCGGATGGCTACCCCACCTATCATCTGGCTAATATAATTGACGACCACTTGATGGAGATAAGCCATGTCTTGAGGGCTGAGGAGTGGCTATCCAGCACTCCCCGTCACCTGCTTATGTACCGGGCTCTGGGGTTTGAGCCACCAAAGTTCGCTCACCTGCCGATGATACTGGCTCCTGGCCGTGCCAAATTAAGCAAACGGCACGGGGCAATGTCTATAACTGAGTATTATGAGCAGGGCTATCTACCTGAGGCGATGGTGAATTTTCTGGCTCTGCTTGGTTGGTCTTTAGACGATAAAACTGAGATTCTAACTCGGCAGGAGCTGATAGGCAACTTCTCTTTGGAACGAATTAGCCGAACGGCGGCTCTATTTAATCAGGATAAGCTGGACTGGATGAACGGGGTATATATTCGTAGCCTGACCGCTGATGAATTTTTTACTGCTGTAGAACCCTATCTGATGAAGGACGAACTCGCTGGGAAGGCGCTAATATCAAGCGAAAAGTATGTGAAGGATATTCTGCCTCTTATCCAGGAGCGAGCCAGAACTCTGGTTGAAGTGGCTGAGCTGGCTCAGTTCTTCTTTGTTGAGGAGCTTGCCTACGATTCTACCCTGCTGATAGGCAAGAATATGAGTCGGGAGTCAGCCACGCGGGCATTGGAAGTAAGCCAACAGAGGCTTGGACAGTTAGAGGCGTTTGATGCTGAATCTCTGGAGGTGGTGCTCAGACCTCTGGCGGTAGAATTAGGACTAAAGACCGGCCAGCTCTTTGGCACGCTGAGGGTAGCAGTTACCGGACGGACAGCAGCGCCACCGCTATTTCAAACTATGGCAGTACTGGGTAAAGAGCGGTGCCTGAGGCGAATTGAAGCAGCACTGGATAGGTTGCGTGGATTGTCTTCATAAATTTGCCGGAGGTATGTGTTCATGAAAAAACCAAGAGTTTTTGTCGCTGAGTTTAAACATGAAACAAACTGTTTCTCCCCCAATAAAGCGGGGATGAAAGAGTATAGGGAACGGCTCTTAAAAGAGTCTGACGAAATAATTCCTTACTTTATCGGTACCAGAACCGAGATTAGTGGCATGATAGAGGCTTCCGAAGACGAAGGGTTTGAGATAGTTCCGATAATAGCCGCTTCGGCTACGCCGTCTGGATTAACTACCAAAGAAGTGTTTGACTTTGTCAAAGGTAAAATAGTTCAGGCTATCAATAATACCAAAGACGTTGATAGCATACTACTTGCTCTTCACGGAGCAATGGTTTGTGAAGGTATTCCAGATGCGGAGGGGGAACTGATAAAAGCTATTCGGAGCGTAGCCGGACCTGGGATGCCGATTGTAGTTACATTAGACCTCCACGGCAATGTAACGGAGACAATGGTGAAAAATGCCAATGTCTTCTTCCCTTATGAGAATTATCCACATACTGATGGTTTTGAGCGTGGTTATGAGGCAGGAAAATGTATAGCCAGAATGATACGGCGAGAAATCTCTCCGGTAATGAAATTAAGGCACATTCCAATTATAGCCCAGACTATAGAAACAACTAGCGAGCCCCATGTGGGACTGCTCAAGAAAGTTCATAAGTGGGAAGAAAACCCAAAGGTAATTAATGTTGTCGTGATGCACGGTTTTCCTTTGTCAGACATCCCTGATGTCACAATGTCGGTTATGGCAATTACCGATGGTGATAGTAAGCTGGCTGAGGATATTGTTGATGACATGGCAAAGACAATATGGGAGAAACGGGATAGGTTCCAGAAGAAATATCTTTCTCCTGAGGAGGCGGTTAGAGAGGCTATGGAGTTTCCGTCTGGGCCGGTTATTATTGCCGATGCTGCGGATAATCCTGGGGGAGGCGGCACCGGTGATTCTACCTTTATTTTAAGAGCCTTGATAAAGGCGGGGGCTAAAAACGTAGGTTTGGCTTTTATTCCTGACCCAGAATCAGTACACCAGGCGATAAAGGCTGGGATTGGCTCTAAAGTTAAGTTGAGTTTAGGTGGAAAACTGGGGCCAAAGGAAGTAACCGGCGGACCGTTGGAAATTGTAGCTACGGTAAAAACTATCGCCGATGGGCAGTTTTTCAACAAAGGTCCTATGATGAAAGGTGTATTGAACAATATAGGACGCATGGTGGTTCTTGATGCAGACGGCATTGAAATTGTTGTTGCCGAGCGACGTATACAACCTTACGATGCTGAAATTTTCCGTCGGGTGGGCATCGAACCCACCGGGAAGAAGATAATAGTCCTGAAATCAGCCATACATTATAAGGCTAGCTTTGGGCCAATGGCGAAGAAAATTCTGGACGTTGATACTCCTGCGTATCATTCATTTAATTTTTGGTCTTTGAATTTTAAAAATATAGCACGCCCGGTTTACCCTCTAGACAAGGATTTTGAGTACGTAATTTAACACTGGCACATTGTGACGGCAAGTTTGATGGCTTCAATCAGGCTCCGTGGGTTGGCAGTACCTTTTCCCGCCTTGCCAAAGACGGTTCCATGGTCCACTGAAGTCCTGATAATCGGCAGACCGAGGGTTACATTTACCCCTTTATCGAAGCCGACCATCTTCATTGGTATATGACCCTGGTCATGGTACATGGCGATAGCAGCATCAAACTCTCCACGTGAAGCCCGGAGAAACGCTGTGTCCGGTGGTAGTGGGCCTCTCACATTTAGTCCCAATTGTTTGGCTGCCTCTATCGCTGGCAATATCTGTTCTTTCTCCTCATTGCCGAATAATCCACTTTCACCAGCATGGGGGTTAAGCCCGGCTACAACCAAACGCGGCTCAGCTACCCCCATCCGTTTTACTGCTTCATTAGTTAGTTTCAATACACGTAGGATTCTGCCCTTGGTTATCAAATCGCACGCCTGCCGTAGTGAAACATGGGTGGTGACATGGGCTATCCGCAAATCCCCTGCCACCAGTATCATGACCACATCGCTTACATCGCACAGGTGAGCCAGAATTTCGGTATGACCGGAATAGGCATACCCTGCCTTATTTAACGCTTCCTTATTAAGTGGAGCGGTAACTATGGCATCTATCTCCTTCTCTAAAGCTAACTTGGTAGCCGTTTCAACGTAGGCGAAGGCTGCTTTTCCTCCCATCGGGTCTACTCGCCCCCGCACCAGTGTCTCCATATTCACATTCTTCAGGTCAATTACTTCAATCACACCATCAGTAAATTGGGCTTCGCTTACATTCTTAATAGCTCTGATTTGTACCGGCATTTTCACTATCTCGACTGCAGCGCGCATTGCGGCAGCATCGCCAACAACTACAGCCCTGCACAGACCTTTAATTTCGGCAGAGCACAACGCCTTAACTGTAATCTCAGGTCCGGCGCCGGTTGGATCGCCCATTGTTATGCCGAGCACAGGCTTCTTTTTTTGTTCCACCTTTCGTTCCTTTCTAAGTAGTAAATTGCATCAACTATCGCTTCGTCACTGCCAAATCCTCCGGCTTTAGTAACAATCCTCAACCCTTCCTTTACGCCTCCTATTACCTCCCCCACAACGACGCCTGGTTCAAGTTCCTTTAAGATTCTTGCTCCGGTCGCTTCCAGGGTTTCGCATGTCTCCTTGGCAACATCCCCTCCAGTTAGGATAAGACCAGCCACATCCCACCGCAGTATGGCTCTGACCGCTATCCTCGCCAGGACCCTGAGAGTAAGTTCCTTTAAAGCTGGCACATGCTGACTCAGGGTTGAGGTGATGATAACACTCTTCCCAGAATCTATGTGATTACCGACTTCCTTAGCCATCTGGTTTATCTTGCTTTGCCTACCTTTTCTGGGAACAAACTGGCCTGGTTCAACTGAGGTTAAGGGAAGATGCAAGCAGGTTTCAGCCATCTTTACCTGTCTAGCGGTAGCTTCATGGCGACTCCCGACCACTACTAATACTGGCTTTTTACTTGTCATTGGCTTATCTGGTTTTGCCTCGCTTGGCCTATAACCAAAGGCACAGGGTAGTTCCATAGCTAGTCCAGCGGAGCCGCAAGGTAACCAGGAGCTACCACCTATGGCTAAAGCCTCAGCGATATACCTGAGGTGGACTTGTTCTACAGCGTCAGTCACTATCACTTTGTGCTTGCTATTCACTATCTGCTGGCTAATGTATGATGCGCCCCTTTTTACATCATCCAGGCTTATACTTTCTGCCTGAAGGTTGGCTTGCTTGTGCAACAACGTGGGTATGTGAGACTCTGTGACCGGGAAAACAGGGTCTCTGGCAAAAGGAGTCCTGTCTACAGGTACGTTTCCAACCAGAAGTTTGCCATCAACTACGGTGCGCTTATTGGCGGGAAAAGCCGGAGATACTACTGCCTTTTCTACGCCTAACGCATCCATTACCGCTTTAAGTTCTTGGCCAATGTTCCCCCGAAGGGTAGAATCAATCTTCTTATAGACATATCGCCCGGCAAGTTTACGGGCTTTCCCTTTCACCTTTCTGTAAGCTGTCTCGGGGTCATCGACCCTACTATCGGTGCTGAGCACCACCACGGTAGACTCTGGGGTTGGTCTACTGCCAAAGATGATAATAGTATCTAGCCCCATCTTGGCAAAACCCACTCCTGTATCCATTGCCCCGGTAAGGTCATCGGCAATGATTCCAAACCGTTTAATAGGCGCTTTCATTGCTGGGTCAATGTTATGTGTTTGCTTGCTGGCTGTCAAGAAACCCAACGAACCAGCAGGGTGTAATTTGACATTCTGGCCTACTATTGGTTAAAGTCCTCAAATAGTGCCTTATTCCTTTATTGACTGTTTCAGTTTTAGATAGGATGCAATGTTGTCTCAGGCAAAATTATATAAGGATAGAAATCTCCAAATAATATTCTGCGTAACCCTGATGGCGGTACTGGGTGTATCCAGCATTACCCCCGCTTTCCCCAGGATTGTGGAAGAGTTACAAATAACCAGAACAGATGTCGGGATGCTGATAACTGCCTTTACCTTCCCTGGTGTAATTCTAGCCCTATTTATTGGTGTGATTGCCGATAGATTTGGCCGAAAGCGAATACTGGTTCCCTCCCTTTTCCTATTCGGACTGGCTGGTGGTGCTTGTGCCTTTACCAGGGATTTTAATGTTTTAATAATTCTTCGAGTCCTGCAAGGTATTGGAGGGGCATCGTTGGGTTCTCTCAATTTGACTATACTGGGTGACCTTTTCTCTGGAGACCGTAGAGCCGGGGCTATGGGGCTGAATGCCAGTGTGCTGAACATAGCTGTTGGTGCCTACCCAATAATTGGTGGAGCCCTGGCAACACTTGCCTGGAACTATCCCTTTTTCTTACCGTTGGCGGCTATACCCATTGGGTTCCTTGTCCTGGGTTGTCTAAATAATCCTGAACCCAGGAATAAACAGAGTCTTCGAGAATACTTGGGCAGCACCTGGAGTCACCTCAAGAACATAAAAATTGCCAGTGCTTTTGCGACAGGAGTAATTGTCTTTCTGATTCTCTATGGTCCCTATATGACTTATTTCAGTCTTTTCCTGGGAACTTCTTTTAATGCATCACCCCTTATTATAGGTCTTATTCTGTCCAGTTCGCCGCTTATCGCAGCTCTGGTTTCCTCACAACTGGGAAGGATAGTCAAGATAATATCACCAGCAAATCTGGTTAAGCTGGGTCTCGTTATACGAGCTATAGCTTTGGCGTTGCTCCCATTTATGCCAAGTTTGAAACTACT
>JAUXAP010000004.1 GCA_030619865.1 Dehalococcoidia bacterium
AGCCAAATCAGCTTCATTCAGAGGAGTGGAATCGTTACTGCCATGGTCGGTTTACTAAATGCCCCTCGCGGCACCAAGCTATACCAGCGTCTGAAAAAAGAGAACCGCTTATTAAAGGGTATTTCCGGTGATAATACTGACTGTTCTATCAATTTCATTCCCAAAATGAACCATGAAACACTCATTAATGGTTATAAGCATATCGTGCAAACAATTTATGCACCCAAGCAGTATTACGAACGGGTCAAAACATTTCTAAAAGAGTATAAGCCTCAAAAAAGAAAAGGGGCACCCCGGATTCAATTTTATCACATCAGGGCATTCTTTAAGTCCATGTGGGTTTTGGGAGTCAAGGAAAAGGGGAGGAGGTATTATTGGAAGCTGTTCGTTTCGACATTACTGAAATATCCTCGGTCTTTTCCCTTATCCATAAGCCTCGCCGTCTATGGACTCCATTTCCGCAAGGTTGCTGAGAAACTTGGGGGATAAACAAAAATAACGCCAAGGATATTTAGCTACCCCAGGCGTTAGTGCTAATCAGGAGAGCAACCAGATGAGCCCGACGCGAAGATTATTATGGGGAGTATGTGTTCTTGCTACTATCATAGCCGCTGGTGTTATTGGTTATGTGGTTATTGAGGAGTGGTCATTTGTTGACGCCCTTTACATGACCATCATAACCATAACTACTGTAGGCTATGCCGAGGTCCATCCACTTACTACTGCCGGGCAGGTCTTTAGCATCTTTTTAATTGTAGGGGGTGTCAGCGGGGCATTATATATCTTGAGCATTATTGCCGTGTATATAATAGAGGGTCAGCTGCGTACTACGCTAGGGAGGCGACGAATGGAAACAAAGATAACAAAACTAAAGAACCACTTCATTCTCTGTGGTTACGGCCGAGTAGGGAGAGATATAGCCCGTGTCTTTGCCGAAGAGGATGTGCCCTTTGTGGTCATTGACAAGGATGAGGAAAGTATTGCCACTGCTGAGAAGAATGGTCACCTCTACATTCAGGCTAATGCCACCAGTGACGAGGGGTTAAAAGAGGCCGGTATTGAGCGGGCACGTGGTCTGGTAGTTGCAGTTGGTGACGATGCCGATAGCGTCTATATAACACTCTCAGCTCGCGGACTGCACCCGGATTTGTTCATTGAGGCTCGTGCCTCTGGTAGCGAAGCTGAGACTAAGCTCAAGAAAGCTGGTGCTAACCGCATTATATCTCCATATAGCCTTGGGGCTCGCCGCATGGCAGAGCTAGCTCTACGCCCAGCAGTAGTTGACTTTATTGACACTGTAATCCGCCGTCGCGGCCGAGAGCTGCAGATGGAAAATATAACCATAAAGCACGATTCAGCCTTAGTCGGTCTAACTATAGAAGAAACTCGCCACCGCACCAAAGCTGCTATCCTGGCAATAAGTAAGAAAAGCGGCAAACTGGTGGCTAACCCACCTCAAGAAGAAACTATTGAAGGCGGAGACCGATTGATTGCCCTGGGCACTAGAAAACAACTAGTAGCACTGGAAGAAATTTGCGAGAGGTGTGTCCGATGAATAAAACCAAGGTGGGCATCATCAATGTTACCGGTTATGCCGGTGTCGAGCTGGCCCGACTATTGCACCAGCACCCACAGGTGGAGCTTACTTCAGTTACGGGACGGAGTGCTGCCGGGCAGAAGTTAGGCAAGGTTTTCCCCCACCTAGCTGGCATAGACCTGACTATTGAAACTGAGCTAGACGAAGTTGATTTAGTCTTTTCGGCTATGCCCCATCAGGAGAGTGCTAAAGAGGTCATAACATTACTCGACCGCGGTATTAAGGTGGTGGATATTAGTGCTGATTTCAGGCTGAAGGATGCCACGGAATACCAGAATTGGTATAGTTTTACTCACCCTGCGCCGCAACTGCTTAAGCAAGCAGTATATGGACTAACCGAACTATATCGGTCTCAGGTTGCCTCCGCCCGATTGGTGGCTAACCCTGGTTGTTATCCCACTGGGGCTATTCTGGCTTTAGCCCCGGTAGTCAAGGAAGGCCTAATTGAACCTGACATTATTATTGATAGCAAGTCTGGTGTATCCGGAGCCGGCAGAACCCTCAGCCTGCGAACGCATTTCTCAGAAGTTAATGAAGATGTTACTGCTTACGCCTTAGACGGTCATAGGCATTTACCTGAGATTGTCCAGGAGCTAAAGCTGCTTCGCCCTGAACAGCCGCTTTCGGTAACCTTTGTTCCCCATCTGATACCGATGACCAGAGGGATATTGACTACTTGCTATGCCCCCCTAGCTTCAGGCAAAGTCGCTGCTGGCAAGAAAGCGGCAGAAGAGCTAAGGCAGCTCTACTTGGACTTCTACAAGGATGAACCCTTCGTCAAAGTGGTAGAATCCCCTCCCCACACCAAACACACCTGGGGAAACAACCTGTGTCTTATTCACCCTACTATTGACCCCAGAACAGGGAGGCTAATCGTCATCAGTTGCCTTGATAATCTGGTTAAGGGAGCGGCCGGGCAAGCTGTACAGAACATGAACCTTATGCTCGGCCTGCCTGAGACTACTGGGCTTGAGGCATTGGCAATTTACCCTTGAAATGAACTACTTCAGGGCTTTTCTGGCTCAGCACCCTTAAGCAAAATATAATCAAACATTGTGCCCTTGGCTCCCCTGAGCTCCAGGCAGTCAACGATACCTGTATATTTACCCCCTAATAACCCCTCACCAATGATGTATGCCCCCTCGGCAGCCTCCTTGGCTACCCTAGCCTTTCTCCCCACCTTTCGCACCTTTCCAAATTGGGAAAGCCTAGCCGTCAGGGTCTCGGCAATCTCCGGGATTCCGGAGAGCCGGCCCGAAAGCAAAATCTCTCTAGGCTTCTCCACACTAACCATCATCGCCGCTACTCCTTTGACTATGCTTTCCAAGAGCATATTCCAGGCTGCCTGATATTTATGATGCTCCTTAGCCAGCTCCTCGGGAGTTAAATCATCTTTGCCACTGGCATCCTTGGCACCACCGCTAAAGAGTACTATCCCGGGGAATTTCCCCAGGCGCACCGCTAGCTCAGAATCCATACTCCCCAGAGTGATGAAACCGGGACCCCCTGAGGTCCCGCCTAAACCATCAACTATCTTCCCACCCTCAACACCGATTACCGCATTGAAGGCATAACCTACCTCCACCAGAATGAAAGAGGTCTCACTATAGTCTATATCATAAAGCTCGGCCTGGTCCCTGATTGCTAAGGCGATACAACATACCTTATCAGCGGTGCCCATATCCATCTTGTTCGCTTTCCTATAGGCAGGCACGGTTTGGAGGTGAATGACCCCGGGGGTGAAATAAACCGGGAAGCCTTCATCTTTCATCAATCTGATAACCATCCTGATGCCATCATATAACGGAATACTCTTGTCATCAGGTACCATCAGGGTTAGTGCCCTTTCGGTCATATCTCTGATAGGGGTTACCGGTAGGCCATAACCAGAGGGGCCGACTATCATATCCAACGGGAAGACACTTCTCACCGTATCCACCAGCACCTTGGGGTTTTGGGCAACATCAGGCACAGGCACAGAAGTATCCAGGATAATCTTTTCCCCATCCATACCAAAGAAATCGAAGCTTCCAGTCCCAGGGTCAATACCGATAACTCTCATTTAACCCTCCTCCTTGCCGACTAATTTGAAACTCAAAGGGCAAACAGGGTCAGAAGCGAACCAGTCCCCGGTAAGGACAAAGGTTCTGGAGCGGCACCCTTTACAGTCTCCTAAATACTGGCAACTCTGACAATACCCAGTTCTGGTTTTCGGGTCTTTAAGCTGGGAGAGAAAGGGTGAGGAAGACACCTCGTCCCATATTTCACCAAGAGATTTCTCATTGACATTACCTAAAACCATCGGGGCAAAGCTACAAGGTTTAACATCACCATCAGCCTCAATGAAAAGATATTCACCAAAAATGCACGCTGTAGTAGAGGGAGTTACAATCCCGGTGCTCACCGCTGGCATCTGGGCAGGAAGACCTCTCTCCTTCACTGTAGCCCAGAAGAATGGCTCATCGAAGAAGAACTCGACTCCTGTTTTCTGCGCCCCCTCACAGACAAGCTTGATAGTTTCCCCATATTCCTCAGGAGTGAGCAGCTCCTCAGCATAATTTTGACATGGCTTGAGTCCAATGAAAGTTATCTTTCCTACTCCAATTGAAGCAGCTAACTCGAAAATGGCTGGTATTTCAGTATAGTTCCTCTTCAAAAGGGTGAAATTTATTGCCTCCAGAAGCCCTTCTCCGACACAATTACGCGCTGCTTGAATCACCCTCTCAAAGTTGGCACCATTCCTTATCGCCTCATAGGTTGCTGGGGTGGCACCATCAATGCTTATCATTACCCTTACCCCCAACTGTTTAAGGGTGGTAAGTATCTGGGGACTTAGCAACATACCGTTGGTAATTAGATGAGCCTCTAACTGCTTTCGCTGCATCACCTCTAATAACTCAAATATATCCTCCCGAAGAAGTGGTTCTCCTCCTTCAATGATAACCCAACTAGGTTCCAGTTCAGCTATCTCGGTTATAAGTTTTTTGGCTCTCTCGGTTGAGAGTTCCCCCTCAGGAAAGCCGCGACAGTGCCGGCAGCTCAGGTTACATTTTCCTGTTACCGCCCAATCTACAAAATAGGGAAATTGACTTTTATTCAAAGAATACCCTCTTTCCTCAAAAAAGTATATCTGGTTACCAGAGGTAAAATCAAGCCAGCCTTTAGCTTAAAACTTGGTTCAGGGCCTGTTTGAGGTGTGGGCTAGCTGAAAAAGCGTAATATCACATCCCACCCCCAAACGGCAACCAGCAAGACTGAACCTACATAATTTAAGGTTCTGCCCAACCAGCAGGCAAGGACAAACTTCCATAAGGGGAAGCGAAGGGCACCAGCAACCATCCCAGCTATATCAAAGAAGAACGGCACCATGGCATTAATAAAGATAGGTATAACTCCCCACCTCTTCATCCACCCCTCCATTCTTGAATATATTTTCCTGTTCTCTATAACACCACGACCACTGTAGCCCAACAGATAGCTGGTCATCTCCCCAATCCCTGCTCCTGCCCCACCAGCCAACCCCACAAAAATTGGACCAACTAACCCCGTAGCTGGATAGATAATAACACCTATAGCACAGAGTACCGGTAGAACTGTAATCGGCATAAGAATAGTAGCGTTCCCAATCATACTAAACAGAAAAGCACCCAAATAGCCGTAGTTTTTCAGCTCTTCAATCCTCGCTGGATCCCGCACAAAAAAGAAAAGACCAACACTGATAGCCACCACAAAAAGCACCGTTAGCAGGGGAGGGATGAGCTTTTTTGCCCGTTCTCTTTTACTCACCCCAACCTGTTTATTGTTGTTAATCATATTACTCATTATAGCGTTGCTGGCTAACTCTGTCTCTGTTATACTTTATTCGCGTGCCCCCATCGTCTAGAGGCCTAGGACACCGGCCTTTCAAGCCGGCAACACCGATTCGAATTCGGTTGGGGGCACCAATGATTTACTCTAACTTAAAATTTGCCCTTTAGCTTCTTATACGTTTCAGCCAGGGCTTCATTAATTACCTTAGTATCAGAGAGCACCGGCATAAAATTAGTATCACCCTCCCATCGGGGCACAATGTGAGTATGAATATGCTTATCAATACCGGCTCCGGCTATTCTCCCCACATTCATTCCTATGTTAAAACCATCGGGGTTAAACACCTGCCTTAAAACCTTGACGCTTCGGCTAACTATTTCAATATGCTCGTGGAGCTCCTCATCAGTTAGCTCTTCCAGATTAGCTATGTGTCGGTAGGGGGCTATCATCAGGTGACCCGAGTTGTAGGGATAGCTATTCATAATGACGAAGTTTTTGTCTCCCCGATACAGGATATAGTTTGTAGCATCACTATTCTGCCCGGGTTTTTCACATAAAATACAGCCTTCCGGTTTCTCCATCTGGATATATTCTATACGCCATGGCGCCCAAATCTGCTTCATATCATTCTCCTTACTGAGTAAGTTACTTATCACTATTTTAGACGGCTCCTTTCAGGAGGTCAAAGGGGGTAAAGCAATTTAGCTTGTTGTAAAATAGTTAACAATATGTCAATTGGTTGGTCAATAGGGAGTTGACAATAACTTGAGCAATCCGTAAAATTTACGTGACGGCTGGGAGGATAGCGTGAGCAGTGTGATAAAGAGAAGAAGGGACAAGCAGTTTGCCTCAACGTTGCTTGACCGTAGTCCGTCTGTGGAGAGGGTTTTTTGCAGAATGAAAAATCATAGGCGCCTCAACAATATTACTGTTAGGCGTCGTCGTAGGGTTACAGTTCATAGTCTGATTCCAGTGATTGTGACGCAGGCTATGGCCTTGGCATATCCTGATGCACCGAGAAACTGCATTCAACAAAATAGTTGACAAAATGACAATAATAGTATATAAGTAAAGTAACAGAATAAGAAGAAAACCGCTTTCCAGAGCGGTTTCCGGTTTGCCATCTATAAGGTGTGTTATATTATGCGCTTACTAATAATATAGTACACCCTGGGTGGCGTTTTGTCAAGTCCCCCGCCTACCCGTGGGTGGGGAGGCGTACAGATGGCCGACATAGACTTTATGTTTAATCGAGCAAAAGCTATTGAGGTGATACTATATCTAGCTAGTAAGGTGTCAAATTCTGATATCTATGGTATTTGCAAATTACTCTATTTGGTAGATAAGACTAACCTTGAAAAGTACGGACGATTTATTTTTGGCGAATCATACGTTGCTATGCAGGAGGGTGCTACGCCATCAAATGCCTATGATTTATTAAAGGAGGCAAGTGAATCATCCGTAACTGGCTTAAGCGTTGATACGAATCAAGTCGTCGCCTTACGTGAGGCGAACTTAGATTATTTAAGTGAATCTGACGTAGAGTGTTTAGACCAGATTATCAGCATATATGGTAAAGCACCTAATTGGGTTAGAAGAAGAGATACCCATGATGATGCTTGGAAGAAAGCTTGGGCGAGTAGAGGAAATATGGGAAGTGTCAGAATCCCAGTTGAGAGTATCGCAAAACTTCTTTCTGACTCAGATGATATTATTAGTCACCTGTCTAACTCAGATGACGGATAGATATCATGCCGGATGTATGGCATTTTTTCCATGTCAAGAATTGTCCTCATACGAATCCCCCCAAAGATAAATTTACTGTTATTGTTTGTAAAGACTCAGAGTGCATGGGTTTCTTCGTAAATTCACATATCAATAAGTTTATCCAAAAAAGACCCAGTATGCTAGCATGTCAGGTCGCAGTAAAAGCATCAGATTATTGGTTCTTGTCCAGTGACTCATATCTAGATTGTAGCCAACTATACCCTTTTGACGATATTCTATTGGTAGATGGGCGTGGCTCCGTTACCGAACAAACAAAAGCTCAAATTAAACAAGTAGTACTTAATGCCAAGACAATTGAGAAACGCTACCAGAAGTTAATTTCTGAAGGGTAAGCTAACTTGAGCAACTTTATTGGTTATCGGGTGCATTTCGCAACAAGCTAAATTGTAAAAAAACAGCTATCCTCTATAGTTACATTAGCTATGAAATTTGACCTGTTACAATTGAACAGTAGCAATGAGCAGCCTAGAGAAACAAATTGACCCATCTCAATGACATACTGCATAAGGTTACCAAGCCCGCTCGCTATACCGGTGGCGAGTGGAATAGCGTTGTCAAAGATTGGGACAAAACCCCTATCAAGATAGCCCTTGCCTACCCTGATTTATATGAAATAGGCATGTCTAACATGGCTTTGCCTATCCTCTACGACCTACTTAATAGCCAGCCGGATGTTCTGGCCGAAAGGGTCTACGCCCCGTGGGTAGATATGGAAGCAGTAACGCGCTCAGAAGGTATCCCCCTGTTTAGCCTTGAATCCAAGCACCCACTAAAGGATTTTGATATTATCGGTTTCTCCCTAGGCTATGAACTCACCTATACCAATGTATTGAATATGCTTGACCTAGCTCAAATACCAGTCCTAGCCTCAGAGAGGAATGATTCCCACCCAGTAGTAATAGCCGGCGGTAGCTGCGCACTCAACCCTGAGCCTATGGCCGACTTTATTGACTTTTTCGCAATTGGGGACGGAGAAGAAGTGCTGCTTGAGTTACTTGATAGCTTCCGAGATTGGAAAAGACAGGGCAAGGAAGCCTCCAAAAAACAACTATTGCACCAAGTGGCTACTATCCCTGGCATCTATGTACCTAGCCTATATCAAGTGGAATACCAAGCCAACGGTTTATTTAAAAGCATTGCCCCCACTGTGACTCAAGCTCAACCTAGCATTCAACGGCGACTGGTGACCAAGCTGCCTCCTCCGGTCACTAAACCAGTAGTTCCTTACATTGAGGTAATTCACGACCGTGGGGCAATAGAGATTCAGCGGGGTTGTGGCCGTGGCTGCCGTTTCTGCCAGGCAGGGACTATATATCGCCCGGTGCGCGAGCGCCCTCAGCCGGAAGTGCTTCAAGCAGTAGCAGAGCTTATTAATAACTGCGGTTACAATGAGATATCTTTAGTTTCATTAAGCACCAGTGACTACCCTGAAATTGACAAGCTGGTAGCTAGCTTATTCCACCGTTATCAAAACTATAATCTTGTCCTATCACTGCCCAGCCTCCGCATTGATAGCTCCTCAGTAAAATTGGTGGACTCTCTTCCCTCCCACAGGAAGACAGGGCTCACCTTCGCTCCGGAAGCAGGAAGCGAGAGACTACGACGAATCATAAATAAGAACACCCATGAAGATGAAATCCTAGAAACGACTGCCACCGCGTTTGATAGGGGTTGGACAAGCCTCAAGCTATATTTCATGCTCGGCTTGCCCACAGAAACCATTGACGATATAGGGGACATCGTTCAACTAGTAAACAAGATTCGCTCATTGGGCAGAAAAGCTAAAGGGCGAAGACCCCAGCTAAGAATCAGCCTATCCACCTTTGTCCCTAAACCGCATACGCCCTTTCAGTGGGTAGCCCAAGAAAGTGAACAAGGGTTAAGCTCTAAACATGAACTCCTTAAGCAGGGGTTGCGCCAAAAAGGGATAAGGCTATCCTGGCAAGACCCTAAGGTCAGCCTGCTTGAGGCAGCATTATCACGAGGAGATAGGCGGTTAGGTAAGGTTATCTATCGGGCCTGGGAGCTGGGCTGCACCTTTGATGCCTGGAATGAACACTTTAACTACGAAAACTGGTCTCGCGCTTTTGAAGAGGCCGGTCTTGAACCCGGCTTCTATGCCCAACGGGAACGCTCCCTAGACGAACTCCTCCCCTGGGCTCATATTGATGTGGGGGTAACTTCTGCTTTCCTGCAGCGAGAATATCAGCGTGCTTTAGAGGGTAAAGAAACCCTTGACTGCCGTCATCAAGCTTGTAATGTCTGCGGACTGGAACACTGGCAACCAGATTGTCAACAAAAGCATCGGAGACTCAGCTAAAGCAGGCGATAGCCACCACCTTATCACCACTACCAAGCCTCATCAACCTCACTCCCTGAGTGCTCCTACCCTGAACGGTAATACCTTGTTTGGAGTCTTTTTCCTTCACTGGAGTACGGGTAACAATGCCATCAGCAGATATAATCATTATCTGTTGAGACTGAAAAACGACCTTAGCCCCAGTAACCTTACCTGTTTGCTCAGTAATCTTAAAGGTTCTGATTCCACCGCCAGCCCGATGTTGCTGTGGATAGTTTTTAACTGGGGTGAGCTTACCGAAGCCACCGCTGGTAACTATTAACAGGAAGGCATCGGGCTGAACAATATCCATACTAACCAGCCGGTCATCAGGGGCCAAGCGGATTCCCCTCACCCCACCACTGGTTCTAGAGCTAGCTCTTAACTCAGATACAGCAAACCTGATTGATTGTCCCTTTTGAGTCACTAATATGGTATCATCCTGCTTAGTAGCTAAACAGGCTGCCACCAACTCATCCTCTGCCTCCAAATCCATAGCGATAAGTCCACTACTCCGCACTGAAGCAAATTTATCGGCAGCCGTCTTCTTTATTTCCCCTCGGCAAGTAGCCATCAATAAATAGCTCTCCGGGTGAAAATCAGTAAGGGCTACCATGGCTGTAACTGTCTCTTTCTCAGCAACCGGGAAGAGATTGACCACTGCCGTCCCTTTAGCTAACCGGGAGCTGTCAGGAGGGATTTCATAACACTTTATAGAGAAGACCCTGCCCCGATTAGTGAAGAACAGCAAGTTATCATGGGTATCAGTCACAGTAAGAAGCATCACTGCATCTTCTTCTCTGGTTGGCATACCCTTAATACCCTTGCCCCCACGATGTTGTGGCGAGTAAAGACGCGATGGCACCCTTTTGACAAACCCCCTATTACTGAGTGTCACCGCCACCCTTTGATGGGGAATAAGGTCTTCCTCACGGAATTCTGTCACTCCCTCCTCACTTATCTCGGTTCGCCGCGGGTCACTGTATTCAGACTTTAATTCATCTACGTCTTCTTTTATCAGCACAAGTATCCTCTTAGGATTAGCCAGCAGGTCTTCCAGATAAGCAATGGTTTTTAACACCTCGGTATACTCGTCAAGTATCTTGCGCCGCTCTAGATTAGCTAGTCGGCGTAATTGCATATCAAGGATAGCCTGTGCCTGGGCCTGGGATAAACTAAATTCGGCCATAAGGCTCTGGCGAGCTACCTCAGCCGTTTTAGATTTCCGAATAGTAGCAATCACCTTATCTATATTAGTTAAAGCAATTTTGAGCCCTTCCAGGATATGTGCTCTCTGCTTAGCCCCTTTCAGCTCAAACCGAGATCGCCGAGTGATAACCTCCCGGCGGAAATTTATATAATACTGAAGCGCCTCTTTAAGGCTAATCACTTGAGGTTGACCATCAACCAGAGCCAGCATGTTAGCGAAGAAGGCTGATTGCATTGAGGTATATTTATACAGGTTGTTGAGCACCTGCTGCGACTGAGCTTCCCGCCTCAACTCAATGACAATACGCATCCCCTGACGGTCTGACTCATCACGGAGTTCACTGATTCCCCCAATCTTCTTATCCTTGACCAGTTCAGCTATTCTCCCCACCAAAGCCGCCTTATTCACTTGATAAGGAAGCTCAGTAATCACTATTTGGCGATGTCCAGTCCCTGAGGCACTCACCAAATGAGCCTTAGCCCTTACTACTATCCTGCCATGTCCGGTAGCATAAGCATTCTTAATCCCTTCCTGCCCCAGGATGATGCCAGCAGTAGGGAAATCAGGCCCTTTAATAAACTGGGTAAGTTCATCAATCGTAGCTTCAGGGTTATCAATAAGGTAGGAGATTGCGTCACATACTTCACCTAGGTTATGCGGAGGAATATTGGTCGCCATTCCCACTGCAATTCCAGAGCTACCATTAACCAGTAAATTGGGTAACCGCGTGGGTAGAACTGAAGGCTCCTTAAGGCTATCATCAAAGTTGGGCATAAAGTCAACGGTATTCTTATCAATGTCAACCAACATTTGTTCAGCAATGCGAGACAGGCGCGCCTCAGTGTAACGCATAGCTGCTGGAGGGTCATTATCCACACTGCCAAAATTGCCCTGCCCATCAACCAGTACATATCGCATAGAGAAATCCTGTGCCATACGCACCATCGCATCATAAACAGAGGCATCACCATGAGGATGGTATTTACCTAACACCTCACCAACGATACGGGCACTCTTCTTATGAGAGGTGGTATGCTTAAGCCCCAGTCCATCCATAGCATAAAGAATTCGCCGGTGTACCGGCTTTAACCCATCTCGCACATCGGGTAAGGCACGAGAAACGATGACGCTCATCGCGTAGTCAAGATAAGAGCTTCTCATCTCATCTTCTATATTTACCGGTTTAACTGTGCCTGAAATCAATTTGCATTAACCTCCTATTCTTCGTCATTAGTACTTTCATCATCAATGTCAGGAGACTCTTCACGAAATACCTCTGTCTCCTCTCCACCTATTATGGTATAGCCGGGCTCCTCAGGTAATGCCCCCTCATACTCCAACTCACGCCTAATTATTCTATCACCAACATAAGGTCGAAGACCCCCAAACCCCTTTAAGGGGAAGGAAAGTAGCCCTGCCTGACTCGAGTCCTGATATACCTCTCTAATAATGACAGTTATCATCTCTTCTGTTGCGCTGACGATAGCTGCGGTATACTCATTGCCCCCCTTCATTAATTTAATAAGTCGCTGCCCATGCTTGGGTTCGACCTGTCCCAAATACTCCCCGCGGCAATTCTCCACTATCAAATTAGGCCCGTCTATCTTCAAATATACCCTATCACCAGCCACCGTTTTAGCCAGTATCTCCTGGGGCGCTAGGTGATGCAGGTTAATCACCCCAGCCTTCCCCATTTCCTCAATAAAATGCTGTGGCTCGACCTTACGAGAATCACCCTCTAAACTAACCAAGGCTTCCCCTAAATGGGATAACCGATGAAGATTTTTCTTAGCAATGGCATTGTAAGGGGCAAGTTCTAAAGCTCGGCTGTAGGCTTCCCTCGCCAGAGAGTATTCCCCTAGCTCCATATAGGCTCTACCCAAACGATTATAGGCATCGACATCATTAGGGAAGCTCTCTATTAGGCTCTTATTAGCCGCCACTGCCTCCCTCCACCGACCTTGCATAGCTAAGGCTATAGCCTGTTTGCTGGACCGACGTCTTAGCCTTGCCTGCTCCTCTTCCTGATATGATATCATCTACTCTCCTCTTTCCAACTCAAAAGCCTGGTGCAAAGCACGAACTGCATCCTTAACTCTATCTCCACTAATTATACAGGTTATTCTTATCTCCGAAGTAGTAATTAACTGGATGTTTATATCTTTTTCACTGAGCACTCTAAACATCCTGGCCGCATAGCCGGGAGTATTTTGCATCCCCGGGCCGATAAGACTAACCGTACCCAACTTAGAATCGCTGACGCACTTTTTAGCCCCCATTGACTCAGCAATAGGTCTCACCAAACGTATTGCCTTACTCAACTGACTCCTAGCCACAGTAAAGGTTAAATCAGTGATTTTCCCAAGGCCGGCATTCTGAACAATAGTATCTACACTGATACCTGCCTTAGCCAGAGACTCAAAAATAGCGGCAGCAATGCCAGGTCGGTCAGGAACACCAACCACGGCTATCTTTGCCACATTAAGGTCATGAGCTATACCCCTCACTTTATTTCGCACTTCCATAGATGCTCCTCCATAAATTAATGTACCCGAACTTTGAGTGAAGCTAGAGGCTACCAAAATAGGAATATTAAATAGCTCCCCCAGCTCAACCGCCCGGGGGTGCATCACCCTAGCCCCATAGCTTGCCAGCTCCATCATCTCTTCATAGCCAATCTCTGATAGCCGTTGTGCCTCAGGAACAAGGCGCGGGTCAGCGGTATAGACACCCTCAACATCAGTGTATATCTGGCATATTTCCGCCCCCAAGCTAGCTGCCAGAGCTACGGCTGTAGTATCAGAACCACCCCGCCCTAAGGTGGTTATATTCATCTCCTCAGTAACCCCCTGAAAGCCAGCCACAATGACAATATTCCCCTTATCTAACTCTCTAATTATTCGCTCGGGGTCAACCTCCACAATACGAGCCTGGCTATAGACGGCATCGGTCCGTATCCCAGCCTGGGCTCCACTAAGGCTAATCGCCTCATAACCCATAGCCTCCAGTGCCATCGTTAGCAAGGTGCTGGAAACAATCTCACCGGTGGACAAAAGAACATCAAGCTCCCTGTTGTCAGGCTGCTTACTAACCTGGTAAGCCAGCTTGATTAGCTCATCGGTGGTATCCCCCATAGCCGAGACCACTACCACCACCTGGTCACCCTTATCCTTAGCCTGGGCTATGCGCTGAGCCACATTCTTAATCTTCTCCGCATCCGCCACCGACGAACCGCCATATTTTTGAACAATTAGCGCCACTTTTTACTACATCCTTACTAGTCTACTCATAATAGTATATCCTGACTCAATAAAAAAGCCAGTATTTTTTGCCTCAGCCTCAGTGAATCTCCTCGCTCCGTTAGGGGTAAACCCCGCTCCCCACAGCATAAATGGGACGGGGTCATCAGTATGAGTCTGAATCTTGATCGGCGTTGAATGGTCGGGCATAATTAATACCTGAAGGTCACCTGGTTGCCAACGGCGAAGCTGGTTAACGATTTCTCTATCCACTCTCTGGATAACCTCTACTTTATCATCAATTAAGCCAGCATGAGCCGCCTCATCCGTCGCTTCAACATGGATGACTACCAAATCATATTCTTTTAGTGCCACCAAGGCTCCGGCTGCCTGGGCGGTAAAATCATTGTCCATACCATCTTTCACCCCCGGTATATCTAGCACCTCCATCTCTATAATTCGGGCCAAGCCCCGGATAATATCCACCGCCGATGTCACTGCCCCACTAAGACCATAAATCTTTTTGAAAGCAGGTATATCAGACAACTGGCCACTGCCCCAGAAGAGCCATATCATTGTGGCTGGTATCTCACCTCGAGACCTCCGATCTACATTCACCGGATGATTTTGGAGCACCGCTTCTGAGCGTTTCATCAGGTCTCGCAAGAGGTCGCTCCCCGGACCTTTGGGCAGAAAATCTTTTATCGATTTATTCGGGATATCATGCGGGGGAGTACAAGTAGCCAAAAGGGTATCCTCTCGTCCTTTTATCTTGCAGATGTGCCGATAGCTGACGCCGGGGTAAAAGTGCACCGTATCGCTACCCAGCTCCTCCTCTAGAGCAGCCACAAGCTGATGAGCCTCCTCAGTACTAATTTGACCCGAGTTAAAGCTCCACATTTTGCCGTCACGAACAGCGGTTAAATTGCAGCGGAAAACAGCGTCGCCAGCATCAATATTAATGCCCATGCCCCTGGCTTCAATAGCTGCCCGCGCTGGATAACGGACCGTTGGGTCATAACCAAGTACTGATATACAGGCGCAGGAACTGCTAGGTTCCAACCCAGGTGGTATGGTGCGGATAAGTCCCAGAGTACTTTCCTGTGCCATAGCATCCAGATTTGGAGTTTGAGCCAGCTCCAGGCAGGTCTTGCTCCCACGCTCAGGTAGTGGCCAGCCAGAGGCACCATCAATTATCAAAACGCAATGTTTCATCAATTTCCACCACTAGTTTACAATAGTTGCCGAAGAGATTAAATCCACTTATAATACCAACTATCGGGGCGTAGCGCAGTCCGGTTAGCGCGCAGCGTTCGGGACGCTGAGGTCGGAGGTTCAAATCCTCTCGCCCCGACCAGTAATCTTATTTTTGAACCCTCTTCTTCGCCTCTTCCCAAAGAGCGTTTTGCTCATCAAAGGATAGTTCGCCAAAGTTCACCCCACGCTGGCGGCACACCTCCTCCATATAAGAGAAACGGCGGTAAAACCGCTTATTGGCCTCTCTCAGTGCTGCCTCTGAGTCAATCCCTACCCGGCGGGCAATGTTAGCCAGGGTAAAGAGCAAGTCGCCAAACTCTTGCGCTTTTCGTTCCTGACTTTCGGCTCGTTTAAGTTCACTAACCTCCTCAGCCAGCTTGTCAATAACACCGTCAATATCCTCCCAGTCAAAGCCAACCCGAGCCACCCGGCTTTGAACTCCTTGACTATAACTTAATGCCGGCAGTTGCTTGGGCACATTGTCCAGCATAGAGACATCAGCCCCCCTCTCCTTCTTCTTGAGAGCTTCCCAGTTAACCAGCACCTCCTCAGCATCCTTGACCTTAAGTGAACCAAAGACATGGGGATGGCGTTGGATTAGCTTGGTGCTAATGTTTTTTATTACATCCCCTATCTCAAACTCGCCCGCCTCAGCCGCAATCTGAGCATGGAGCACAATTTGCATCAGCAGGTCACCTAATTCCTCACCAAGCCTCTCTGTATCCCCCTCATCAAGAGTCTCCAGCACCTCATAGCACTCCTCCAGCAAATTATCTCGCAACGAGGCATGCGTCTGCTGCCTATCCCAAGGGCAACCATCAGGGGCTCGCAGTCTGGCAATAATATCCACCAGAGCAGCAAAGTTACTCAGGTCCTGTGATAAAGACAAAGCCACCTCCTTATTACCTCAAATTATATAGGCTAGTCTGTAATTAGACAAATGAGGAAATTTCACCTTAGATAGAGAGGGTAGATTTCTGATTCTACCCTCTATCAATATCTAGCCAATCTCAGTAGCATTGAAGAAGTTACTGCCCATAGCCATACCGTATCATAATATCGTTAACGTTTGTGCTGTTTAGCCATACTTCTGCAAGAGTTCGCCCATATGAGTCAATAGCTACTTGTTCATAGGTGATACGCTTATTTGGAATGAGGCTTTCCAATATAGTCTTTGCTCGTTGCCCACGTGACGTGCTTATAGGTGGAGCGCTTACTCGAGTAAGGCGTATTCGGACCTCCGTGTTAGTGACAAATGTATCACCGTCTATGACAAGAACACAGATTGCACTTTGTTTAACCATAATCCACCTCCCTTAATGCGAATTATACTATTCTAATAGGTAGTGTCAAGATATGGTTGGCAATACAATGAGCATTTCGCAACAAGCTGAAATGGGGACCATCGTTAAAAAGGGAAATAGTTAGCTAATTTGGCAATATCGTCCCGATGAATTGCCTCTGCCCCCTTAAAAATTCAGCGGCAGACATAGCCCGTTTCCCCTCTGGTTGAACCTTCAAAACCCCTAAAATTCCATCCCCCGTACAGACGCCAAACGCAGCCCCTGAACACTCTGCGGCTGGAGCCAGAGTTACTACCTACCCTACATCGTAGGTCCTTTCCTCAGGTAAGGGCACTACCTCAATAATCTTAAGTCGCCTTCCCCTCCACTTGGTGTAACACCCTGGCCAGGGTTGGAAGGCACGCACCCGTCGCCATATCTCTACAGCCGGCAGATGCCAGTCAATCTCGCCTTCCCCCTTGGAAATCGGGCCACAATAGGTAGCCTCAGCTTCATTCTGAGGTTGGGGGGTGATCTCACCCCTTACCCAGCGAGGTAAAACTTCCAAGAGCAACTGAGCCGCTATCTGGGACAGCTTGGCGGTAAGGGCACCTGTGGTGTCCTGTGATGAAATGGGAATCTGTTCCTTGGCTAGTATAGGACCGGTATCCAAACCCTTGTCCATCAGCATAATGCTTACCCCAGTGAACTCATCGCCAGCCAGGATAGCCGCCGCCACCGGTGAGACTCCTCGAAATCTGGGTAGTAGAGAAGGGTGAATATTAATACACCCGTAACGAGGGATATCTAAAACCGACTGCGGCAAAATTTGGCCAAAGGCAGCCACTACTATAACATCAGGGTGAAAGTCAGCTAATTGTGCCACCACCTCTGGCTTCTTAAAACTCACTGACTGCACTACTGGCAATTCCAAAGCTATTGCCGCTTTTTTCAATGGAGGAAAAACCAAGGGGCGTCCCCTGCCCGCCGGTTTATCAGGTTGAGTATAAACAGCAACCACCTCATACTGATTAAGAACGAGGCGCTCAAGAGAGGGGACAGCAAACTCAGGGGTACCCATAAAAATAACTCGCACTTTAAGCCTCCTCACACCAAATTCTAACATTAAAAAGTTTTTTTTTATACTTTTTCCTTTTATATCTATGCTGAAATATCAGGGCAAAAAAAGAAGTCTAGCAGACTTTGTAAGGCAAAAGGGGGATTACAAACAGCCATCAATGGGCGCCAAAAACCTTGCCATTAAAAAAGCCCGGTAGTATTCTAATGACATCCCTCTTGACCTCCTCCCTCCGCCTCAGTGAAGTCCGCTGGTCACCCCTGACCGCTAACTTAAAATGATATATCTATTTTACGATATGACGCTGTAAATTTAAAAGGTTAATTTAAGTCAAACGGTAGGAGGGAGGAAATTATTGGGACCTAGGTCAGCACAACAAATCTGGGAAACGGCCTTAGGTGAACTGCAAATCCAAGTCAACAAGGCAAACTACCGGACTTGGCTAAAAAAAACTGTAGGCTTGAGTTACCAAGACAATCAGTTTGTCGTAGGTGTACCCAATACCTTCGTTGCCGAATATTTAGAGCAGAACCAGCGCTCTTTGATTGAAAAAGCACTCATCGGTCTTACTCACCAAGACATCAAAGTCCTTTTCCGCGTAGATGACAGACAGCAAAGTTCACCAAATAGTAACGGTGCTAGAGCCAGAGGTTACAAAAGGCAAGGAGACCCCTCCCAGACTCAGCAACCAAACCTCCCTTTATTTAATCCCAAGTACACCTTCGATTCCTTCATTGTTGGTAACTGCAATCGTTTAGCCCACGCTGCCGCTCTCGAGGTAGCTGAAAACCCGGGACATAGCTATAACCCACTATTTATATATGGGAAAATGGGATTAGGTAAGACACACTTGCTCCACGCTATTGGTCATGTAGCGCTGGCAAGCAATGTCCCGGTGCTCCATATTAGTGCTGAGCAGTTTACCAACGAGTTTATAACTGCTCTTAGGTACAAAAAAACAGAGGAATTCCGTAATAAATACAGAAATATTGATATGTTACTGATTGATGACATTCAATTCATAAGTGGTAAAGGGCGGACAGGGGAAAGCTTTTTCCACACTTTCAATGAGTTACATAATGCCGACCGCCAGATTGTTATTACCAGCGACCGTTCCCCTAAATCAATGACCCGATTAGAGGACCGCCTGCGCTCCCGCTTTGAATGGGGGTTAATTGCTGATATTCAACCGCCTGATTTTGAAACACGCCTAGCCATTTTGCAAACTAAGGCTAAACAGAATGGGATAAACATTGCCTTAGATGTCCTCGAGCTTATTGCCCACCGCATCCAGCAAAACATAAGGGAGCTGGAAGGTTCCCTGAACCGGGTTATTGCTTATACTAAGTTGGTTAGGGTTTCACTTACCCCTGAGTTAGCCGCTAAAGCACTTGAGGATATAGTCAGTAAAGCTTCTAAAAGTGCTTCCCTCTCCCCCAATCTGGTGATGGAAGCCGTTGCTAACAGCTTCCAGCTATCTCTTGTAGATTTAAAAAGCCGCAAGAGAGATAAAGAAACTACCTTAGCCCGACAGGTAGCAATGTACCTTATCAGGCAGGAAACCAACTGCTCACTGGCTCAAATCGGCAAAGAGCTAGGGGACAGGGAGCCAATAACCGTTAGTCAGGCTTATAAGAAAATAGCCAGTGATATTGATTCCAACCCTGACCTAAGACACAGGCTGGCTGACATCCAACAAAAAATATATAAAAATTAAACAGCGGGAAACTATAAATCCATATACTTCTGCCCAAGCTGTTCTCCCTACTCCCTATAAACGAATTATAAGCCACCTATACACCGGCTAAAGTAACCTACCTTGACTGCCAGCTTGAATCTCTCTCCTCACCTTAAAATATGTCTTCACCTATTATTACTATTACTAATTTAAATAGATAGTTAGTATATGTATTAGTGTATAATAATATACACCATTAAGAGTTATAGTAAGGTTATTTAAAGGATGTTTGACAGAGTAGAAATAGTGGTGAAGGCGGGTAGCGGGGGTGACGGAGTGGTAAGCTTCAGGCGAGAGAAGTTTGTTCCCTTTGGCGGTCCTGATGGTGGTGATGGTGGTGATGGTGGTCATGTTATTATTATGGCTGATTCCACTGTTACTAGCTTACGCAAATTCAAGCCCAAAAGGGTGTATAGATCGGCTGATGGTAAGGATGGAAAGGGTAAAAGGCAGCATGGCAAGAAGGGAGAAAACTTAATATTAACAGTTCCAGTAGGTACTGTAGTCGCATATAAGACACAAATAGGGGATGATACGCTTATTTCTGATTTGGAACAGCCTGACCAGCAAATAGTGGTAGTTAAGGGTGGTAAAGGAGGATGGGGCAATGCCCATTTTGCTTCATCTACTAATCAGGCCCCACAGATTGCTCGGAAGGGAGAGGTTGGGGAGGAGCATTCCATAATATTAGAAATGAGGCTCATTGCTGATGTCGGTATCATTGGTCATCCTAACGCTGGCAAGTCCACCTTGTTGGCGACTGCTTCAGCTGCCAAACCTAAGATAGCTGACTATCCGTTTACTACTCGCGAGCCTATTTTGGGCGTAGCTGAAGTTGACCAACGAAACTTTGTCTTAGCTGAGATCCCGGGGCTAATAAATGGTGCCCACCTTGGGCGAGGGCTAGGCCACGATTTTCTGCGCCATATTATGCGTACCAAAATACTTATTCATTTGATAGATGGTAGTTCTGTGTCTCCGGGGGAAAATATGATGCGAGTAAATGCTGAGCTTAGCCTATTTGATTCAGCTCTGGCACAAAAGCCACAGCTTGTGGTGATAAATAAAATTGATTTGCCCCAGGTGCAGGCTCGCTTAGCTGAGATAAAGGATACCTTTGGTAGCGCTGGAACTAAAGTCTTTTTCGTTTCGGCAGCAACCGGGGAAGGTGTTTCTCAGCTTATGGCTGAAACTTTAAAGTTGTTGAACCAGGTTGCTACTAAGGTAGAAACTGGTGGGAAGATTCCCAAGAAGGTCTTTCGCCCTCAGCCCAAGGATATTGATGCTAGTGTGCATAAGGAAGGAGATATCTTTGTCGTGGTGGCATCAGAGCTGGAGCACATGATTGTCAAGACAGATATGACCAGACCTGAGGTGCGTTGGCAGCTCAAGGAGCAACTTGCCAGACTAGGGGTTAACAAGGCTTTGGAGAAGGCCGGGGTTAAGCCAGGGGACAAAGTTCGTTGTGGGAATTTAGAATGGAAATGGTAGTAACATGAATATGGGAGTACTGGGGGGGACTTTTGACCCCATCCATAATGGGCATCTTATTGTGGCTGAGGAGACAAGGACCCGGCTTAATTTGGCTGAGGTGCTGTTTGTGCCCGCTGGTCAGCCGTGGCTAAAGACGAACGTTTCTATTTTGCCTGCCGAACATCGTGTTCAAATGGTGCGCCTTGCTATTGCTGATAAACCCTACTTCAAGCTGTCTACTATAGAGATAGACCGGGCTGGTCTTTCCTATACTGTTGACACTATTGCTGAGTTGCAGGCTCAACTTGGTGCTGGGGATGAGCTTTTTTTCATTTTAGGTTGGGATAATTTAGCTGAACTCCCTCAGTGGAAGGAGCCATCCCGCCTTATTAAAATGTGTCGTTTGTTGGTAGTCCCCAGAGTAGGCTATCCGATTCCCGACCTTAAACCTCTGGAAGCTATTATCCCCGGGTTATCTGAGCAGGTAGTTCTTCTGGATAAACCGGAAGTAGATATCAGTGCTTCCGTGATTAGGCAGCGAGCTGCCCAGGGCTTATCTATTCGCCACCTTGTCCCTAAGCCAGTAGACGAATACATAAGACGACATAAACTGTATGTAACCTAATAGGAGGTGTAGCGTGAAAGCTATTGGTGTTGTCGGTAGTCCGCGGAAGAATGGAAATACGGAAATTCTAACCAAACACACCCTACAGGCTATAAAAGAGGAAGGATTGGACACAGAACTAATACGGTTGGCCGGCTTGGACATCCGACCGTGCGATGCCTGTATGGTTTGCCGAGATGAAGAGCGGTGTCCTATCGATGATGACCTGTTCCCGCTGTATATTAAGATAAAAGAGGCTGAGGCTATAATATTGGCTTCGCCAGTATACTACGGTTCAGCAACAGCTTTACTAAAAGCGTTCATGGAAAGAACCGGCTATATAGGTCAACGTAGGAAGGTGTTTGCCGGGAAGGTGGGCGGACCCCTGGTTGTAGCCCGCCGAGCCGGGCAGAATTTTACCTTCGCCCAGATTATGTATTGGTTTCATATCCTGGGATTCTTTATGCCCAGTTCCACATACTGGAATATTGCCTTTGGCCGTGAGAAGGGGGAGGTTAGGGAAGATGAGGAAGGGATGACCACAGCCTGGAACTTCGGCAAAAATATAGCTTTTCTGGTGAAGAAGCTAAAGGCTTAGTCCTTGGAGTGGGAAAGGCTTAACTTTCCGGCTGTCTACCTGTGCTAAAACTCCCCATCTGATGGATATGTTCTGGCACGTATGGTAATAGGGCTAAGTGCCGTGCTCTCTTTATGGCCACCGCTAAGGCACGCTGATGTTTAGCGCAAGTGCCGGTTCTACGTGGGGGCTCTATCTTTCCTCTATCCGATATGAAGCGACGTAGCTTCTCAGGGTCTTTATAGTCTATCGTCTTGACCTTATTAACACAGAAGGAACAAGGCCTGCGCCTGGGTATATATCTTGCCCCATTTCGCCTTCTTCTGAACTTTGATTTGCTAGGTTGTTTTTGTTTAGCCACTCGTTTTAAACTTCTACTCCTTTAATCAACTAAATTCTAGTTTTCCTGAAAGGGGATATCCTCTGGTTCTATTTCACCAGCCTCACCTTCCTCAGTCTTCTCCTCAGGAAGTGGGGCTGCTGCCTGCCTATCAAGAAAAGTCACCCTATTGGCTATTATTTCGGTTCGATAATGCTTTTGCCCATCCTGACTCTCCCAGCTGCGCGTATGTAGCCTACCCTCGGTGTAGACCAGCCGACCCTTAGTCAGAAACTGGTTGCATTGTTCGGCTAGCTTTCCCCAAGCGACTACAGTAAACCACTCTGTCTCTTCTTTACGCTCACCCTCAGGAGTAGTGTACACTCGATTAGTAGCCACGCGAAACGAAGTTACCGGATTGCCTTTTGGGGTGAAGCGCATTTCAGGTTCACTCCCAAGATTACCGATAATCATTACTTTATTTAAACTTGCCATTTTCTTAACACTCCTTTTGCCTTCCCAAACATCTTGGGAAATAGGCATTCCTCCCGATTAACTACTCAATCTTATCAACAGGTGCCGCAGAACATCTTCAGAAATCTGCAGATTCGCTTCCAGTTCTTTGCTTAATGTAGGCTTCAATTTGAACTGAGTCAACACATAATTACCCTCCATAAAATGTTCTATTGGATAGGCAAGTCTTCTTTTACCCCGCCGTTCTGTATTGGAAAGAGTACCTCCGTTCCCCGTAATAAACTGGCTTATGTTATCTATTATACTATCAAATTTCTCTTCTACAACCTCTGGATTAATAATTAATACTAGTTCGTAGTCCCGTAACTGCTCTTCTTTTACCTTTGCTCTTGTTCTTTTCTTAGATACCACTTGTTCCTCCTAAAATTTCACACTGTATTATTTTATACTAAGGGATATGAGGAATACAAGTCCACACACACCGAATACTAACTAGCTTGACACAATATATTGCTCCTGATAGACTTTAGCTAACTAGAGGATTTAATTATTAAATCAGAATGGCCCCGTGGTGTAGCGGACTAACATGCCACCCTGTCACGGTGGAGATCGGGGGTTCAAATCCCCCCGGGGTCGCCAGATTGTGTAAACTTAGCTCTGCCAATCTTGCCTCACGTAACAGGTTTTGTTCTGGAATTAATCCCCCTCTGCTTAACGAATGCCAAGACATAATAAACCTGTACTGTGGATTTTCGGTAAGAGGCAAAATCTATCGTAGCCTGCTAAAATTTCAGCTTGAAAGTTGCTATCTCAAAAGGTCTCAGTTCAATTACCTCTCCAGCTGGCTTTTCCTTCTCTTCCATAATGTTTGTGGCTAATATTTTTTTCGGTTTTTTCGAAAAGCTCAGGCTCAACTTGGTCGGCTTGCCACACGTTTCATAGCACCTTAGTATGACACAAGTCCCATCTTCAGACTGCTTCAGACGCGAAATTATTATGTTCTCCGGAAGGCTCAAGAAGGAAGGCTTACCGGCTGATACCCTCTTCTCATGATTTTGTTCCGTAACATAGGCATGTGTCAGCGGGTTTACGAAATTTAGAGCTTCCCTCCAGACTTTGTTGTCTACGCAGCTTCCCTCATGGGGATAGGCAGCAAAGCTAAACTCGTATTCCCTGTCCAGTTCCAGGGCATCTGGCACGGGTGTTATAGGACCCTTATCGCCGTGGGAGATAAGATTTACAGACCTTAAGAGCGTAAGGTAAATGTCCTCTCCGGTTACTTGATAGCCCGGGATTCCACGTGTGAACACCGTGACTCTGCGGTCTTCGTTCCCATAGTCTACCCAATCCTCCATAGGGAAGTCTCTTGGCTCTCTTTTTCTTTCGATGATGCCGAAGGTTGTATTCGCAAAGCACTTTCCCTCTGAGATGCCGGTGCCAAATTTCGCTCTAAGTCTTATATGGGGGAAGTGGCTTTTTAGCCTAACTTTAAACTCAACCCAGGGTATCCCTTCATAGAGACGTGCTTCCTTCTCAATTGTCATCAGGTTTTGACGGCGAAGCTCTACCCCGTAGTGTTCTCTGAGCCTATAGGGCCAGTAGCAACCATAAACCTCCTCGGTGAGGAGTATCTTCTTACATACCTTGCCCTCTTCGACTCTGCAATCTGTAATCTCGAAAATAGGCTTGTGAGACGATATATCACCTTCAGCCCCAACAAGCCCGACCAGCTCTTTTGAGATATCCTTATGACTATAGACGGACCCAACCTCGTTCTCCAGTTCAAGCCTGACTTCACTTACAACTTCATTTCCTTTAGTATCGAGAATTCTGAATATTCCATTAAGTGGGTTAACCTCTAGCCTGAGGTGCGTGTTTTCGATAAAGCGTCTTCCGTGTATAGGTCTACTGGTGAAGGTTGTTGTTGATGGTGCTGGTAAAATTCGGTAAACTTTATAACCCAAGGGTGGGACCTGAGCGATAAAGCCTACTTTAGCTCTTCTAAGCCACCCATGCGTGTCGTCCCTATCCTCCTCGATAAGCTCCCATTCTGCATCCTCAATCCTAAAGCCCGTTAACCTTTCCTCCCTTGGGAAGTCGGCTTCCACTTCAACATATCCCTTAGTCTCGAAGCTATTTGGATTGAACACGACGAAAGCCCTGTCTTCACAGTCTATTTGAGAGGCTATGTAATTCAGCGAACTTGCTAGAAGTGGAGCGAGAATGGCTTTCAAGGTTCCAAAGTCTTCTCTAACCTCCTCAAAAACTTCATCAATAGATGTGCCGGTGATGACATCGTGGAAGGCTAGGAAAAGAATCCTGTCCCAAGCCTCTTTGAGTTCCTCCCGTGGGTAGTGATTCCCAAGGAGCCAGGCAATGGTTGAAAACTTTTCCGTATTTAATATCAAGTTTTTGACTTTGTAGTATTCCAGCTTTATCCACATCCGTGTGCTCCAGACACCATCGAACACTCTGTCCCCTTGGTACATCTCCCCCTCTTCAACCTTAAGCTTATCAGCCTCTTTTTCTAAAGCATGGAAGAACTCCTGTGGTGAAGCCATTCTTATCTTGTAGCCGGAGCTTTTTGCATTAAGGTCATCGATTTCTTTGAGAATCCATTCTGGAAACGGGCAACTACCAAAGCCGCAAGGCATGAGTATATTCTTCCCGGCAGCATATCCTTTCAACTCTTCTACGTTTTCGGCGAGATATTCGGCAAAGAGTCCAGCATGATAGCTCTGGTCTGAGGCGAAGTAGTGGCTCAGGATCTTTGTCCCATCCAAGCCTTTCCACCAAAACTCGCTTTTGCCAAGCTTTCTATCGTAACCTCTACCAAAGGCCAACCACTTATATCCAGTGTCCCTATAGATTTGGGGGATTTGGGCATTCAGTCCGAAGGAATCTGTTATCCACCCAACCTTAACATCCACCCCAAGCTTGTCCTTGGCATACCTTTTGCCCCTCAAAATCTCAGATATAAGAACCTCCCCGCCTGGCAAGAAGCAGTCTGCCATAAAGTACTGACCATCAATGATTTCAATTCTTCCTCTGGCTACTTCCTGCTTGACCTTTTTGAAGAGTTCAGGATCCAGACGCTCAATCTCTTCAAGCTGGTAGACATCTTCAACACCAAATCTAAACCCTGGGAAGAGGGAGCAAAGGGTTACTACCTGTCTGAAAAGCCTGAGGTTTATATAAGAGTAGTCTTTCCGGTTAAACTTCCAAACAGCGTCGTAGTGAAAGTGAGGAAAGAAGATAACCTGCTTAGCTTTTTCTCGGCTACGATTCTTATCCATTTTTTACCTTGCCCTCCAATTTATTTTGCTAAAGCCTTGCTCCTCACATACTGAGTGACCACGTTCCTAATTCTGCAGTGGAACCCTCAACTCGAGATTAACCCGGCTTGCCCGGCTTTCTTTGAGCTACTTGATTCTCACCTCAAGATGTTATTTCTAGAAGTCACAGAAGGACAAGTATCATGCGCTAAAAGGCTACATTTTTATGGGGCCGGCGGAACATAATATCAGGAGATACGGCCAAAGTGATACCCCATCCATCCAATAACCTTGATTATTACCGCTAGTAATAGAGTTTGGAGGCCAGCCACTATAGGACGTCCAAAAGAGGGGCCGAATGCCATTTTCTTTCTAAGCAGATTCCCATAATACGATTTCTCGATAGCTCTCAGTGATGCTCCGTATCTATACTGTGTTTTCCAAAGCTTTCCCCAGTCAGGCTCTATGTCATAGATAGCATTTCGCAGACCACCTACCCTTTGTGAGACCTTGTAACTCTCATAGTAAATGGTGGCATGGTCAGGATGGATTGTGTCTGGTATTAACTCCTCAGGTATCGCAGCGAAGGCCTTTTCCAGAATCTCCCTTTTGAAGAACCTTGGTAGAAAAGGCCCTCTAGTTGGGTCAAAAGCACCGGGCTTCCCAAAGCGAGCATTAATTACCTGCTTTGAGGCACTATGTAGTTTCGGGATAAACCACTCAGTGTTGTAAGACTGTGTCTCGAAGACTACCATATCGTAGTCAGCCATCATACCTACAGCCCTTTCAATAGCCGTAGGTTCCAGGATTTGGTCGGTATCCACAAAGACTACAAATGACCCTTTGGATTCCTTCAAACCTAGATATCTAGCAGCCAGCAGCTTTCCCTCGCATAAGATAACCCTAGCCTGATAACTGGCCGCAATATCTCTTGTGCTATCTGTTGAGTGACTATCAATAACTAGGGTCTCAATATTTGGATAGGTCTGCTTGGCAACTCCTTCCAGGCAGGAAGGAATCATCTTCTCCGAGTTGTAACTTGGGATGGTTATTGATACCAGCGACGTATTTCCCATTTCCCACTTCTCAAACTGGTTTCCCAGGCAGATTCCCAACAGCAACCCCAATAACTCTGTCAGCAGCACCATAGTATAGGGCTAGCTTGTCATCAAGGACAGCTGCCCCGCAGGAGAATACTACATTTGGCGTACCACTTAAGGGGGAGAATACTATACTTGAAGAACCGCTTGAGAGCTCATAATCTTCCACCGGCTCCAAAATAGGCTCATCACACCTCGCCTCTACAATCTCGGGATGGTCCTTATCTAGCAGGACACAGCCAAGGCGATATGTCCATGTCTCGGCTTTAACACCATGATAAAGTAGAAGCCATCCTTCTTCAAGTTCGATAGGCGGTCCTGCCACTCCCACCTTGGCGTCATCCCAGCGAAAAGAGCGTGGTATCAGGATCTCCTTGTGGTCGTACCAGTGGATGCTATCGTAGCAGTACGAGAGCCATATGTTCTGTGCCATTGTGACCGGTCGGTGTAATAGTGCTAACTTGCCCTCAATCTTTCTCGGAAAGTAAGTAGCATTTCTGTTATGAATGCTAACCATTATCGGCAGGACAAGTCTGTGTCTGCTCCATCTCCATCTATTCTCTATGAAATCGCTTACAGAAATATGAGATTCGGCGACACGGGCCATATCTTTGTCTTTAGCTGCGTAAATCATGTATATTCTGTCGTCAATGGCTACCAGCCGTGGGTCCTCTACCCCGCCAGCCTCAAACCATTCTTCTGGCGAGAAGACAGGATCGGTAAGACGCTCCTCTACCGCATCTATATTTTTTAGCCTGGCATAACCCAGGCGTGCGATGCCATCCTCACCATGAGCACGATAGAGAAGATGAATCTTGCCCCCTAGTTGTATCACCCCGGGGTTGAAGACAAGTTTATTCTCCCACCACTTATCCGTAGGACCTAAAATTGGGTTCTTTTTACTCCTCGTAAGTTTTAAGTCAAGGTCCATATCTTCTCTAGGAAACAAATTTTGCCTCGAATAAACCCGCTTGCTACGGTGTGCTCATCTGAGGCAGCACACCGCCAGTATATCTGATGCTGAGGGTCAAAACAAGTCAATAACGCGATGACAGGAAGTCACTATTTTATAGGGCTATTATGTCTCTGTTTATCTCTATGTCGGTGGAGTTGATACTAGGTGATAGTGTCTGCGGAATAAGAACAGGGCAGCTATTACAGCTATTAGGGTCTGAGTAGCTATCCAGCCCACTCCTACACCGAGAAGCCCCATGCTGGTCATCAAAATATACCCTGACCCCAGAGCAATACAAGCAATAGAGGCTGATACGAGTATCACCCCTGTGATATTCTTCTCCACCCTCAGCACACTCAAGTAAATGTAGTTGATGCCAACAGGAATGGTGGAGAACGCTAGGATACGAAGGAGCGTAGTCCCACTTTCAGAGTAGGAGCTTCCGAAGAGAAGCAGTAACTTATCACTCAAGGTAAATAATGCCGCAATCACTGGAACCAGAATCAGCAGACATAGCTTCACAGACTTCAGGGTATTAGACTGGAGCAGGTACTCATTGTGAGATCCCTCGGCGAAGAGAGAATAAGATACTGCCATGGGGATGGCGAACAGCATCTGAGCGATAGCCCAGGGAATGTAAAAGTAGGCATTCGTCTCGGCACCAAGGGTGTTCACCACCATCAAAGGGAAAAGCATAAGAGGGGCAAACCACAGCAGTTCGGCAATGTAGTTGCCTAGTGAGAAGTGAGTCATATCCTTGACCGCCTTTTTGCTCACTAAAGGAATAGGGATGTATCCTTGCTGCGCTCGGGGCAAGAACCACAACAGTGCTACAGCTAACGCCACGAATATAGCCAGCCCCAATGAAATGATGACGCCGAAGGCACTGAGGGAAGCTACGAGCGCTATTGCAGCCACTATTTTGACCATGCCAGCGGCAGCATTCTTGAAGAGAACAAACTTGGCACGGCGTCTGGCGATAAAGGCTTGGTCTATAAGCATGAAGAGGGTGTATGCTATGGTGAGGAGTACAAAGAAGACGAGGAGCCCTGGGTCGCGAATATAAAGGAGGGCGGGTGACCACAGGTTGAGGCCAGCAATGAAGACTAACGCAGCCACCAGCGACGTTAGTCCGGCGACGGTGAAGCAGGAGTTTATCAAGGTGCTGGCCCTTTCTCCAGCACTGGGGAGGAAGCGTATCAAGCCATAGCCAAACCCCAGACCTGACAGCCTTGCTAGGAGGAGCACAGCCGCAATGGTAGCGGAAGCCAGCCCAACTTGAACAGGGGTGTAAAGCCTTGCTGCCAGTGCCCAAAAAGCAAAGCCGAGGAGGGAGACAATGACAGTATCCGCCACCAGGTAGCCGGCGTTGGCATAGAGAGGTATGCTCAGGAGACCTTTCAGCCCTTCCCTGGAGGTGATTACTCTGACAGCATTAGCCAACATGCCATTTATATTCAAGCTCGGTACCTCCACACGCTCAGAGTGTCATTTTTGACTTAGTAGCATATCTTATCCCCCAGTTCATAGCAGCCCAGACCCAGCACAGATTTCTGATGGTGAAGAGCAACGGTAGTAGCAGGACACAAGCATCCCTCTTACTAATGAGAAGGCTGAAAGTCTTGGGCAAGTGGACAAAAGGTAGTAGGAGAAGTAGAAGTAGTGTCCCGGGAGATGCCAGGCTGCCGAGGCAGGCAGCAAGGAGCAAGGCTATGGTGAGGGGTACCTGGAGAATCATCCCCAGGCCAGTTACCTCATCGCTAGATTTACCTAACCTTCGAGCCAGTTCCATACGATAGTAGGCATAGTTATACTGCTGCCGAAGGTAGCCCTTGAGGTCATCTCTCCAGTAGTGTCGGCATCTAACATCCTTCCTCAGTATGAGACGATAGCCAGCAGATTTCAGCCTCCGGCTCAGGTCAACGTCATATCCTGCCTTGAGTTCCTCATTGAGGAGTCCAACTTCAAGGAGAGTCTCACGGCGGCAGGCAGTATTCGTGGTGGAGAGGTGATCAGTATCCATTGGGACCCTGTCCAATCGTGATTCCACATCATAGCCCATAAGCTTCCCTATAATGCTCCTGTTTGCCGTCACTACATACCCCCACACAGCGGCTACGGCAGGGTTGTCAAAGGAGGGGATTATTTTCTCAAGCCAATCCTTCTCCAGCACGGCATCGGCATCAAGCAGAACCATCATATCGTGTTGTGCCCTCTTTATCCCGATATTGGTTGCTCGTGCTGCTCCCCCATGGGGCACATCGATGACCTCTACTCCAGGGAAGGAGGAGGCGATCTCAGCGGTCTTATCAGTACTACCATCGTTTACTACAATGACCTCAAGGTCACCGGTCCACTTCAGGTTGGTGGCAGCTTGGAGGCACTCACGGAGGGTGTGCTCGGCATTATAGGCCGGTATTACAATGCTTACGCCATTCACTAGTCAATACTGTCCTTAATGGCTAAAGAATCCCCTAGATAGCAAGAATCATCACCACTTGAGTATAGACTATACCCATAAAAATGATGAACAGTACCCAGGTAACGGTGTTAAACCTTAACCTCACTCTCTTTAGGATAGCGATAGTTTTCCCCTGAAGCAGTGGCTGGGTCAGCTCCGAGAAGATGAGCAGGGCGATGAGAACAATGGTGTAGAGCAACCCCACATTGAATCCTATATTGGTGCCCATGGTGCTCTGGTAGTAGGTCATGGTGGACATGGAGCTCATCACTGAGGTGGAGAAGGAGGCAAAGCTCACAAAGCTGCTCGCCACCTGAGGAGGAAAGGGTGGTGAGGATAGAAACTTCTCATAATCCCCTTGCTCCGATTGGGTCCTGACTATGAAGCTTAGCCGCTCCCCTAGCGGAACGGGATTCTTATAGGCATACTTGTAGGTCTTGCCAAAGCTAGGGGCTATGGTGGTAATCCCCTCCTTTAGAAGCTCTCCATTGGCATAGAACTGGTAGCTGGTGATTAGGGCATCAGAGGATTGGTTGTTCAGTTTGAAGGTGGCTATTATAGGCTCACCCTCTCTGGGTACCTGGGGGATGACCGTTATGCTCACCGGGTCTGAGGCCCCCCTCACCGTCAGCCAAAAGCTGCCGAGGAGAAGTATCGCCAACCAGACAGTGACCACCTTAAATCTTGTGCCCCTATCCTTGTTCTGTTCTGTTTTACTGTTCATCATTCTTGACATTTATCGATCACTAATAATTGGTAGTTTCACGGCACGCCGTAGTCGCCCAAACTGCCGAAAGTAGATGTAGGCGAAGAGGAGATACCACAGAGGGAACAGGATGTAGATTGACCAGAAGTGTGCCGTCCACAGGGCCTGCTCACCTAGGTAGTAGCCCACCAGCATCAGTATGACCAGCCTGATGAAGCTCTGAAACCAGGTGCCTACCACCCCAAAGAGGAAGAGCCCTGTTGCTTTTTTCAGCGGCAGGGGCATATCCAGCGTCATCAGGGCAAAGATAGCTAGGAAAACCCCCATGGTTGCTGGGCCGGCACAGGCTGCGGTGATGGCTACCGATATAGGCTCTCCTGTAAAGCTTGTAAAATGAACCCATTGCCCCTGGTTCTGGAGTGAGTAGCCCAGAGTGGTCAGCAGCCCTACCACCGGGGCAATGGCAGTCAGGGAGTAGGCATGCTCGGCAAAGCGCTGAACCGCCAAGGGGAAGGAAATGGCAAAACTATATATGGCAAGGAGGATGGAGGGTATCTTGGCCCCCCTGCCAAAGAAAACGACAAATACCCCCAGCGATGCCAGCAGAACCTGAAATACCAGGTAGTCTCGGGAAGAAGGCATAAGCAGAGCGCCTGCCATTAATGCTAATCCTATCGGGATAAAGACGAGGCTTTGACCTTGCCTCATCTTGTCCCAAACTTGTTTCCTTTTAAGCCAGAGGAAGACAAAGCACAGGGCTAAGACTCCCCAGGGGGCGGCGTGGTGCTGCCCTAGAACCCAGCTTGGCGATAGCATACCTGGCAGACTTGCCCAGAACTCTCGGAAGAAGATGACGGAGAGCGTGAGAGAGAAAACTAACCACAGCAGTAACCTCACCGGCACTTCAAGGTTCAAAGGGCCAGATGCTAAAATTGTTCTTGAGCTTTTCATTATTTAATTCTGGTCTCCTTCTTTCATGCTTAACCTAGCAGGTAAGGCAACACTGATACCAGGATCACATTGTTTATTCCGTGAGCCACAATAGGTGCTACCAAGCTCTTCGTCTTGTAGTACAAACCTCCCAGGATAAGCCCAGCGAGGAAGACGAAGCCAAGTTCAGGAATCGACCTCCAGGTGAGGTGCATCACTGCAAATAGGCAGGAAGCACCGAGCACTCCCCACTTCCAGCCGAAGATATTCATCATGTCACGTTGAATCAAACCCCGGAAAAGTAGCTCCTCCCCAATGCCCACGAAGCAGAGCATATAGACCATGTCCCGGAAGAGGTATTTCACCTCGAAGGCAGGGAAGGCAGGAGCGGGGCGAAGGATGAAGTATTCAATTGTCCCCAGCGGAATGCCAATTGCCAGGCCTATGAGCGAGTATCTCAGCAGCTTTTCCTTACTGAAGCCAAAAAGCTCTTTCAGGCTCAGCTTCTTCTGATAGACATGCCACAGGCACAAGCCCAGAATACAAGAGTAGACTGCTGGCAGAAGATACTGTTGGTTAATGAAGAACCAGGGTAGGGCGGCGGTGAACAGAATATACAACGGAATAAGGGCTAACGACTCACCACATTTGGTTATCCCCTCGTCGAGGTGAAAGAGGGATAACATGAGGTATATTATGGTAGCCAGGGCAAGTGCGATAATTATGCCGTAAGCCACATTTTGGTAGGCAAAGACATATTCGCAGGCAGCAATAGCTACCACAATGCCAGCGATGAATAAGACCTGCTGTGGTCTGAGCCTTCTCCTCTCAACCCACTCTCTCTGAGCTTTTTCTGCTATCGCCTGCATTGTATCTCTTTAACCTCCCCACAAGTAATTAGTGGTCATAAGCCAGAATTCAGTCTACTTTAAATAATAGGTTACCTCTTCAAAGGGAACCTCTTCACCTTGCTCATAAATCTGGCATTAAATTTCTATAAAGGCCGTCCTCCTAAGCATGCTGTGCAGTATAGGTTCGCCATTTGGCAAATCTTTTGGTAAAAATTTTTTCAACTCATTAATTTGAAGTGCTTCTAGGGTTTTATTCTGCTCATCTTTCATACATACTCACCTCCGGTCACTTCTTAGCTTTCTGACACTCTCTGCATAACCCGTGAAACTCAAGTCGATAGTATGAAATCTTAAAGCCTGTTTTCCGGGCTACACTCCCATTGAATTTCTGGCCTACTGGCTCATCAATATCAAAGACCTGGCCACATTTCTCACACGTGAAATGGTCGTGATTATCTGTCCTAGCATCAAACCTGCTGGCAGTACCGTTAAGCTCTAGTTCTAAAATCTCCCCTCTTTCCTTTAATAGCCTAAGGTTGCGATAGACCGTTCCCAAACTGATGTTGGGTATCTCCTTCCTCACCTCGTCGTATATCCAGGTGGCTGTAGGGTGGGAAGCCGTACTTTTCAAGACCCTGAGAATAACTTCTTTCTGTTTGGTTTTCTTTAGCATTTCTTCATTTTGAGAATAATTATCATTATCAGAAATATGGTAACGAAAGGTAGCCCTCTTGTCAAGGGGGCTACCGGGTACTTTGAGATAGTACTTTGGACCTATGTTATCATCAAGATCAAGGGTGAAGAACGGTAACGACGGCTTCAGCAGATGCCTCGTTGCCGGCACAGTCATGGGCGGTAAGTCGGAAGATATAAGTGCGGCCGTCTTTGTCACCACCGTTGCACCACGCCTCCACCGAGACTGTTCCCGGAAGGGGAGAACCTAAATCCTGGTTAAACACCCCGTACTCGTCAATCAACACTGTGTTGATTGCGCCGTAGGGGAAGCCTGAAAGTGCGTCTTCAGCCGTACCACTGTAGTCAACAAGTACCATTTCACCCTTTTTTATTCTGTCTATCTCACTGGGGACAGCGGTCTCGGTTAAGGTAGGTGGTGTCTTGTCGATCTTAATTTTCTCAAATACTGGTGGCCCTTCATCGTTGCCAGCATTGTGCCATGACCTGGCTAGTACCAAATGATAGCCCTCGGCAGTGACGGTAAAGGGTGAGGTATAGGTATTCCAGGTTTCGCCACTATCCAGGCTGTACTTGGTTTCGACCATGCCTGAGCCACCCTCGTTATCCGTAGCTGTTAGCGTTACCTCTACATCCGATACGTACCAGCCATAGCCCCCCATCGTTCCGTTCGCGGATATAGTAGTGGTAGGAGCACTCTGGTCTGGCGGCTCACTGAAATTAATTGCCAGGTCGGCATTTATAATTCCGCAGCCGAATCGGGTATCCCAGCCTGGTTCTCCCAAGTCCTCCGCCGAGTCCCTGAGCCGGTGCCGAACATCAACATTGTCGGTCAAGCCGGAGGCTATCAGCAGGGCGGCTACTCCAGCGCCGTGAGGCCCCGATGCTGAGGTACCGGTAAGGTAACCGTAGTCACCACCCATAGCCGTTGAGTAAATGTTGACCCCGGGTGCTACCAGTTCCAGGGTGTAGCCGGTACTGGAGGAGGTATACCGAGCATTCTGTTCGTCGGTAGCCCCGACCGCGATGACCGACTCACACCGAGCTGGAGACCATACATTGTTTCCCTCACCACTGGCATCGCCTCCATTGCCGGCACCAGCCACGATGACAATACCAGCGTTGTAGGCGTTATCTAAAGCCTCTATTACCACTAGTCTTATATTATAGAGCAAAAAATGTTAATTGTTAATACAAACCATCCTGCCCTAAGCACTAACAAGGTAACAACAGTGAAAAAAGTTCGGATTTTTGCCCTGGCTTCAACTTAATTTACTTGTTGCCTCAACAATACGAGCAAATTGGCCCAAGGCTCAGCTTGCATCTTAGACGGAGGTAAATTCTTTTATTGTTGACACCACTCGCATTTAGCTTTATTCTATCGGGAGAATAAAGTTCATAATGGGGGTAAGAAAGGTAATGGAAGAAAGAATAGTTTATTTTTCAGATTCTGGCCGTGAGAACACAGAGGAGGTGCTTGGCATTGTTAAGCGTCGGGCAGAAGAGCTAAACATCAAGAGCATCCTGGTGGCTTCTACCAGTGGAGATACCGCAGTCAGGGCTATGGAAGTCCTTAAGGGAGTTAAAGTAATTGCGGTGAGCCACTCTACAGGTATGGGGGAACCCAATGTCCAGCAATTCACCGAGGAAAACAGGCAGAAATTTGAAAGCAAAGGTGGTATAGTGCTTACTACCATGCACGCCTTTGCTGGGCTGAGCAGGGCCATGCGCAACAAATTCAATATGTATCTCTTTCCGGAAGTTGTAGCCAGTACGCTGCGTATCTTTGGGCAGGGAATGAAGGTAGCCTGTGAAATCACCCTGATGGCGGCTGATGCTGGCTTGGTACGCACCGATGAGGATGTTATTGTCATAGCCGGTAGTGGCAGGGGGGCAGATACTGCTCTGGTGCTGACACCAGTTAATTCTAATGACTTCTTCGACCTTAAGATTAAGGAGATTCTCTGTAAACCCCACTTCTAAAGGAGGAGAGGCATGAGTGATGTCTTAGATGAAGCCTACGAGTTAGTTCAGTGCAAGGAATGCCCGTGGTATAAAGCCTGTGTAATGCCGATGAGGTTTACTTCTGAGGATATCCGCCGGCAGCTAGAGTCCTCAGCACCAGGGGTAGATATTTCTCATCAGGCTGACCTCGGCATACAAAATCTTCTATCCAGTATGGCAACTGCCGCTCAGAACTCACTGCTAGAAGGTTGCCCTGTTTTCATTAACCGCTTGCGGGCTAATCCCAAGCTCGCCCAGCGCCTAAAGGAAATAATGCAAAACTGGGGCAAGGAAGAATAGATGTACCCCCTGCTCAATTGAGCTAGGAGCGCTTGCCCACATCTCAAAATAACAAAGGCATTAATAAGAATTAGTGGAGCATTAAATGACTGAAGACAGCCAAGCAAAGGAAAGACAGTTAGCTGAACTAAGGAAACGCCGGGAAAGAATAAAAGGGATGGGTGGAAAGGAGCGTGTGGAAATACAGAAAAAGAAAGGCAAACTAACGGCACGAGAGCGAATAGACCTCCTGTTGGATAAGGGGACATTTCGTGAGGTTGGGATGTTTGCTAAAAGTAGAGGTGCGGCTTCTTATGGAGAAGTGCTGGCCGATGCGGTAATCACTGGTTACGGGAAAATTGATGGAAGAAGAGTGTATCTCTTCTCCCAGGACTTCACCAGCATGGGTGGAACCCTATCAGAAATACATGCCAAAAAGATTTGCAATGTAATTGATAGTGCGCTAAGGGAAGGGTGCCCAATCATAGGCATAAATGATTCCGGAGGGGCAAGAATTCAGGACGGTGTGGATGCTTTAGCTGGTTACGGACAAATCTTTTTCAGAAATACACTAGCCTCGGGGGTAATTCCCCAGATATGCGCTATCATAGGACCATGCGCCGGGGGAGCAGTATACTCTCCAGCACTGATGGACTTCATATTCATGGTTAAAGGCATAAGTTACGCCTTTATCACTGGACCTAGGGTAGTCAAAGCGGTAATGGGGGAAGAGATTAGTGAGGAAGAGCTTGGTGGGGCTATTGTTGCCCAGAGAAAAGCAGGAGTTGTTTGCCGCTCTGAAAATAGTGAGGAGGAATGCCTGCAAAGCATAAAGGAATTATTGAGTTACTTGCCATCAAGTAATAGAGAAGGGCCAAAAAGAATTGATTGGGGAGATAATCCAGACCGTATAGAGGCGTCTTTATTTGATATTATTCCGGCCAATCCAAGCAAGCCATATGACATGCATCAGATAATTGAGAAGATATTTGACCAGAGAAAGGGTGAGAAGAAAAATTACTTCGAGATATTCCCTATATTTGCTACTAATATAATTACCTGTTTCTCCAGGCTGAATGGGTGGTCAGTGGGTATAATAGCCAATCAACCGATGTCGAAAGCAGGATGCTTGGATATAGATGCTTGTGATAAGGCATCTAGGTTTATTAGATTTTGTGATGCCTTTAATATCCCCATTATCAATCTGGTTGATGTACCCGGATACCTGCCAGGAACAGACCAAGAGTGGGGTGGAGTAATCAGACACGGAGCAAAGATGCTTTATGCTTATTCAGAGGCAACAGTACCAAAGCTAACCCTTGCCATTAGAAAAGCGTATGGAGGCGCATATCTTGGCATGTGCAGTAAAGATTTGGGAGCTGATATTGTATTTTGCTGGCCTAGCACTGAGCTTGCGGTGATGGGGGCCGAGGGAGCAGCCCCAATAATATTCAGAAAAGAGCTGAAAAAGGCAGCGGACCCAGAGAAATTTTTACAAGAAAAGATAAAAGAATACAGGGAGGAATTTGCCAATCCATATCGAGCCGCTGAGCATCTACATGTTGATGACGTGCTTGACCCAGCAGAAACAAGGCCGAGACTGATAGAGGCTTTAGAAATGGCAATGACTAAAGTAGGGAGAAAACCTGACAAGAAGCACGGGGTTATGCCTACATGAATTCTAGAAACAAGAAAGGGGGCCTTCGTGAAGATTATCGACCTGCGTAGCGATACGATAACTCTCCCCACGGAGGAGATGCGTAAGGCGATGTATGAGGCTGAGTTGGGGGATGATGTCTTTGGGGAAGACACCACGGTTAATCGGTTGGAACAAATGGCGGCTGAGAGGTTGGGGAAGGAGGCGGCACTTTTTACACCTAGCGGCACTATGAGCAACCTTGTCGCCGTCCTGACTCATACTCACCCCGGTGAGGAAATTCTGCTGGGTAGCGAGGCCCACATTTTGTGGCATGAGGTGGGGGGTGCATCCACCTTGGGAGGGGTCGTGATGCGCACCATCCCTAACGACCAAGATGGCCGGGTGGACCCAGGTGTTATGGAGCAAACCATTCGGCCGAAACAGATGCAGTATCCTCAGACTACGCTGCTCTGCTTGGAGAACACCCATAACCGCTGTGGCGGCACTGTTCTCACCCCTGAATACACCTCTGCTATTGCTGACCTTGCTCATCATCATGGGCTTCGGGTTCACTTGGACGGAGCCCGCATCTTCAATGCTGCCATTGCTCTTAATGTACCCGCTAGTGAACTGGCTAAGCCTGCGGACTCTGTCTGTTTTTGCCTCTCCAAGAGCCTCAGCGCTCCTGTGGGTTCTCTCCTTTGTGGGACTCAAGAGTTTATAGGGAGAGCCCGTAAATGGCGCAAGATGTTGGGAGGAGGGATGCGCCAGGTAGGAGTCATTGCCGCCGCTGGCATCATTGCTCTCCAGGAAATGGTCAATCGTCTGGCTGATGACCATGCTAACGCTCAGCACTTAGCGCAGGGTCTTGCCCATATCCCTGGCATCGCTATTCACCCGGAGAAGATTCAGACCGACATCGTGATGTTCGAACCTCCGACTACCATGTCTGCTCCTGAGTTTATTGAACAGATGGCTAGTAGAGGTGTCAAGTTTACCTATCCCGGCGGACGAAGAGTGCGGGCCGTCACTAATCGTATGGTTGGGACTGCGGATATAGACGAGGCTCTGAACCGCGTTGAGCTTTTTGTGAGAGAGCTGGGCTAGAAAGATTTACTGAAATCGGAAGGAGATTCATAAGGTATGTTATATGGTACTGGCAAATATAGGTATGAGCTAGTTGATGGTTGGGCGAAATGTCCTGAAGGGTGGTCATTCATGGATGTCGGTGGCTTAGCCATCGATTCGGAAGACAGAATATATGTATTAAACAGAGGTGACCATCCGGTGATGATTTTCGACCGTGAGGGCAACTTGCTGGCTTCGTGGGGGGAAGGTTACTTCAAAAGCGCTCACGGCATCTACGTTAGCCCTGATGGTTTCATCTACTGCACCGATGATGGCGACCATACAGTATCCAAATTCACCTCTGAAGGTAAGCTATTACTAACATTGGGCACCAAAGGCAAGCCTTCAGATACTGGTTTTGAGCAAAAAGCTACTCTCCAGGAGAGCTGGGATACGATAAAGGGTGGCCCACCATTCAACCGCCCGACTGCTGTAGCCCTGTCTGCCGCGGGTGAAATCTATGTAACCGATGGTCATGCTAACGTACGGGTACATAAATTCACTCCTGATGGCAAGTTGCTTTTCTCATGGGGCGAGCCAGGCAATGGTCCCGGTCAGTTCAGAGTTCCCCACTTCCCCTGGGTGGACAAGCAGGAACGGGTCTGGATTGCTGACCAGGAGAACCACCGAATTCAGATTTTTAATGAGAAGGGTGAATTTCTCAACCAGTGGACTGGGTTTAAACGCCCGAACTGTATATTTATCGATGATGAGGAAGTGGTGTATATCTCTGAGCTAGGCCGGCGAGTAAGCATATTCACCATTGATGGTAAGCTGCTGGCACGCTGGGGCAGCGAAGGGGAAGATAAGGGAAAAGGGTTGTTTCTTGGTCCCCACGCCATAGTGGTAGACTCCCGTGGCGACCTCTATGTTGGCGAGATACCCATGACTATGGCTAAAGTTGACCGAGGACTCAGAGCTGTATATAAGTTTGCCAGGAAAACTTAGGCGTTAACTTGAATTGATAGAGTAAAAGGTATCAAGCCTTCAAGAGGCCCAAATTGACTAATGTCTGTCTGATTTGGGCTCTTTGTTGCTTATTGAGCGGTAGCAGAGGCTTCCTTGCCGGTCCTGCCGGCAGACCGAGCATCTCCATAGCCTCCTTGCAGGGTTGCACATAACCGGGGTCATAGTCGAGAAATCGGTTCAGGTTTTGCAACTTATTATGGATTGATAGGGCAGTTTTGTGGTCACCTTTAGTAAAGGCATTGAAGAGTTCGACTATTTGCCCGGGGACGATACAGGCGGCTGTTGAAAAAATACCGGTGCTACCGGCGCATAAACTGGGGTAGAACTGACTGTCTATGCCGGTGAGGGCGGGGAACTTATTAGTCGTTAATCTTATTACTTCCACCAGTTGGCCCAGGTCGGAATTACTCTGCTTTAGCCCGATTATTCCATCGAGGGCAGCCAGCTTAGCGATTAAGGCAGGACTCAGGTTATTCCCTGTGTAGAACGGATTATTGTAAATAACCAGAGGGAGGTTCACATTGGCGACAACCTCCACAAAATACTCATAGAGGCTTTCCTCATTGAGTGGAAAGTAGTATGGGGGGATGAGGATAGCGGCATCTGCGCCTGCTTCCTCGGCGTCTTTGGTAAGCAGAATAGCCTCCATAGTGGAGCAGGCAGCCGTGCAGGCTATAACCGGCACCTGACCTTTGACTACCTCTACTACAATGCGTGCCACCCTTTCTCTTTCTTCTCGCAGGAGGTGAGGGAATTCCCCGTTACCGCCGGTGGTCATGATGGCATGAACCCCGTTTTCAAGCACATAGTTCGTTATCTTCCTCAGACTATCCTCAGCCAGTTGTCCGTCCTGCTTGAAAGGTGTAACAAGCGCTGGTATGACTCCCCTTAGGTCTTGTGCAGTCAGCATCTTTCGCCTCCTTGAAGATTTATAAAGAATAGCAGGCTGAGAGGGTAAAAAGCCCGTATCATTTTAAGGCGTATACGATAATGTCGCAAACATTAGTTCCCGTATTGCCAGTTACTATAAGAGACCCACCAATTTTCTTTAGTAATGTGTTGCTATCGTACCTATCAAGGTATGATTCCACATCTATCCCTTTGGCTCTAGCGGCAGCTAAGGAATTATTATCAACTATCGCCCCAGCTACATCAGGTAAGAAATCTGAACCATCGGTCCCAACACTGGCGACGATCCATTCACCTTTGTATTCTTGCATTGTTAGCATAGATACGGCGGCATACTGTTGGTTTCTGCCCCCTTTTCCTGCATTGTCTGGTAATTTCGGGGTTGTTTCTCCACCGATGAGAATTACATCATAGCCCTTATATTTAGCGTTTAATATCTCCTTTGCTCTAATTTGAGCTATAGTAGTTGTTTCACCCTTTTGCTCAGCAGTGGCTATATATGGATTAAATCCCATTTCATTTGCCCTTTTGGCCATAGCTTCTAAAGCCAGTCTGTTCTCGCCAATTATATAATTATGGCAATTATCCAGAGTTTTGGGAGTCTCTTCTACCTCACCTCGGCAACCCTTCATCAAAAAGTCGATAACAGTCTTTGGTGCTCTCGACAATAAGTCATATCTTTCCAGTACATTATAAGCATCTGAAAAAGTTGAGGAATCCGGGAATGTTGGTCCAGACGCAATAACATCTAAGTCATTACCAATTACGTCAGATAATATCAAGGAGACAACAGTTGCCGGTGCATAAAAACGACCTAACCCCCCTCCTTTTGTCTTAGAGAGGTGTTTTCTTACCGTATTAATTTCATGTATCTCAGCTCCACAGCCTAATAATAATTCTGTTATTGTCTGTTTATCTTTCAAATCTACGTTATCAACCGGGCAAGGCATTAAGGCGGAACCTCCGCCTGAAATTAAACATATTACCAGATCATTCTCACCTATAGAATAACGTTCTCTGAGGGCCAGCATCTGCTTTACGCCATCAATACCTCTTTGGTCCGGCACCGGGTGACCTGCTTCTATTATTTTTATTCGGCTCGTTTTGTAATCAATGGTCTTACAATTCACAATCCCAGCTGATATGTTTTCTGGCGTTATGATGTTTTCCAGGGTTTCGGCCATAAGACCCGATGCCTTACCCCCGCCAACAACAAATATCCTGCCTTTAGACAGGGGATAAGCATAGTCATTCATAGTTAAAATCCGGCGAGCTGAATCATAGTTAACTGCGGATTTCATAGTAGCCGGAGGGAGGACTCGAGCAATACCAACTTCAATAAGGTCCCAAACCTGCTTTCTTAATTCAGTTGTAGAAAGCTCACGCTTGTTTTTTATAATCATAGCCTTCTTCAGCTTCTACATACCTTGTTACTCGTTGCTCTCCTTCTCGATGGTGATTGCTGTTCCCGAAGCTACTTGTGTAAATGTAGTTGCATCACCAATGACTTTGCCAAAGACAGTAACCGGGCTGGCTGGGCGGATCTGGTCTCCCTGACTAACCGGAGTTAGCCCAAAGAATATGCAAAAGGCATTGCCCGGCGGCCAATAGCCCAGGTCCCCGATGCTTACCACTTCTTGTCCAGCCTCCTGCTCGAGTTTGACGGGAATTGAGAAATATATTTCTTCCCCCCACCGATTAGCCTGACCTTTGATAGGCAAGGCTTCCCAGATTGCTTGAGCCGTCTTGTTATCATTTAGCTCGGCTGTTGCCTCAATTGGAGCGGCTTTTATTCGAATTTTTCTTCCCATGTTAATCTACCTCCAAACATTATTAGCGAGCCTGAATATTTTCAGGCTCGCTTGATTACAAGACAATCCGCCTATCCGCTGACCTTGTGGTTGGCCAGCTTTTCCAGTGCCAGCACCAAAGCTGAATGGTCTAGGTCACTGTCGCCCTGTGCTGCCACCGCATTATATAGTTCCTGCGCTGTGGCGGTATTAGGCAGGCTCAATCCCAGGATGCGCGCCCCTTCCAGGGCCAAGTTCAGGTCCTTTTGCTGATGTCGGATGCGAAAACCAGGCGCAAAGGTGCGCTTAATCATTCGTTCACCGTGCAGGTCTAGAATCCGGCTTTGGGCAAACCCACCAAGTAGTGCTTCCCTCACTTTTGCCGGGTCAGCGCCCGCTTTAGAGGCAAATAAAAGGGCTTCACTAATCGCTTCAATGGTTAAACCAACTACAATCTGGTTGGCTACCTTACAGGTCTGGCCATCCCCGTTGCCACCGATATGGATGATGTTTTTGCCCATAATCTCAAAGTAAGGCTTGATTTGGGCAAACACTTTGGGTTTGCCACCTACCATAATGGAAAGAGCAGCCTTTTCCGCACCTACTTGGCCACCGGAAACAGGGGCATCCAGCATTTCCACACCCATAGCATCGAGCTTTTTGGCAAACTCCTTAGTAGCGATCGGGGAGATGGAACTCATATCTACTACGATGGAACTTGACCTGACGCCCTCAGCTACACCATCCTTGCCAAACAAGACAGCTTCCACATCGGGCGTATCTGGTACCATGATAATGATTATATCGGATTTCTGGGCTACCTCTTTGCAACTGCTACAGGCCACTGCACCCTTTGAAGCCAGTTCCTTGATCGATCCCGGGATCACGTCATAGACATGAACTGTGTGCCCAGCGGCTAGCAGATGACCAGACATCGGCTTGCCCATTATCCCTAATCCAATAAATCCAATATTTGCCATTGTTTTCCTCCTTTTTAAAGATAAGGTTTGACCCATCCAAGGCCATCTTCTGTCACGCCAGCGGGATTGTACTCACACCCAATCCAACCATCATACCCTGCCTCATCAATGAAACGAAACAGGTTGGGGAAGTTAATCTCGCCAGTTCCCGGCTCGTGTCGTCCCGGATTATCGCCGAGCTGAATATGCGCGATAAGGGGAAGGTTATCTAGTATGGTTTTCGTCAGATTACCTTCCATAATCTGCATATGATAGATGTCATATTGAAGCCGAATATTGGGGTGACCTACTTCCTTCATCAGCTGGAGTGAGTCTCGTGTATGTACCAGGTAAAATCCGGGAATATCTTGGGAATTTAGGGGTTCGATTAGTAAGGTAATGTTTTCCTTTCCCAGGGCGGTGGCGGCAAATCGAAGGTTATCCACCAGCGTCTGGCGAACTTTTTCCGGTGGCGCCTCCTTGGGAGTTATTCCAACAAGGCAATTCAGGCGAGAGCATCGCAAAGCTTTAGCGTAATTGATAGCTAATCCCACGCCCTCTTGGAATTCTCCCTCCCGTCCTGGCAAGCAGGCAATACCACGTTCCCCACCGGCCCAGTCACCAGCCGGCAGATTAAACAATACCTGTTCCAGACCATGCTTATCCAGCCTTTCCGCTAGCTCCGCCGCTTTCCATTCATAGGGAAGTAAGAATTCAATTCCTTTAAAACCAGCTATGGATGCCCGTTCAAAACGGTTCAGGAAATCAACCTCTTTGAATAGCATGGTTAAATTAGCGCTGAATTTGAGCATAAGCATTCCTCCTCATGTATGATTATCCAATCGCTATATACCATTATGCCAAGCTGTATATAGGCTGTCAAACAAACCTAGCGTGGTCTTCTGGAAAAGTGGTTTCTATTGCGCCTTTATCTATTTCACCGCACCTCGGGCCTTAGCCAGTGCCATCTGCGCACCCTGAACCATAAAACTTTCAGCGCTACCCACAGTATTGAAGATGAAACCTTTCTCTAATGCCCAATCGATGTTATCGAAGGTGGCAAACATGCCCGCTGGTTTGCCGCACTGCTTGGCTGTCGCCAACACCTGGTCAAAGGCTTCCAAGTACCGTGGTTCGTTCCATTTCGGGGGCATACCAAATCCCAAGTTGCATGATAAATCTGAGGGTCCCACATAGCAGACATCTACCCCTGGCACCGAGAGTATCTCACCCAGGTTCTCTATCGCTTTTGGTGTCTCTACCTGAACAGCAATAAGAATCTCATCATTAGCTGTTTTAAAGTAATCCGGGTCAAACTTCTGCGCCCGTCTGCCTGCAAAGCCCCTGATTCCCTCTGGCGGATATTTGCAAGCCCTCACCGCCATTTCCGCCTCCTCCTTTGAGTTGACCCAGGGAACTAGAACTCCGTAGGCGCCGATATCCAGAACGCGCTTGATAACTACGAAGTCATTCCATTGGGGCCTAACGATGGGAATACAGCTGCTCCCACCCATTGACTGCATCATTCCCTTCATGGTCTCATAGCTCAAGGTACCATGCTCGGAATCCAGCACAAGCCAGTCAAACCCGAGCCGGGAGATTCTCTCGGTTATATCCGGGTGACCGATAGAAACAAAAGTGCCGATAACAGCCTCACCCTTCTTCAGTTTCTCTTTTAGTGGGTTCTTCAATGTCTGCCTCCTTTTAGCTTTACCTTTTGGATGGGTTTAAAAACCCGAAGTTCACTATATAAAGCCATTGCGTAAATGTCAAGAAAGAGTTAAATTCAGCCGCATAATTATTGTGTAGCCCAAATATTTTGATGGCCTTAAAACTACCTATATGGGTTGAAATATGCTTTAATATATAAAGACATTAACCTTAAAGGAGAGATGGGATGGACCAAATAGAGTTAAAGGTTACTAGCCGGGAGATTCTGGGTAAGAAGGTCAGGTTTTTACGCCGCCAGGGGGTTATTCCGGTGCATCTCTATGGTCCCGGTATCGAGTCAATGGCGTTACAATGTGACACCACTGAGCTTCAGCGTGTGTTAGATGAGGCAGGAAAAACACAGCTTATCAGTCTTAAAATCGATAACGAAAAAAAACCAAGGACCGTTGTAGTTCATGAAGTTCAGATAGAGCCGCAAACAGGTGAATCACTCCATGTAGATTTTTATCAGGTGAAAATGGCGGAGAAGGTGAAGGTAGAGATTCCTATTGTTCTGGTTGGAGAAGCGCCCGCCTTGAAGTTAAAAGAGAATATGCTGGTACAGGAGCTCAATACTCTGTCTGTTGAGTGCCTCCCCGCTAAAATTCCTCCCAGCGTAGAACTGGACCTCAATTCCCTCACCGAGTCAGAGCAGGCAGTGCGAGTGAAGGACATTGAGCTGGACAGGGAAGTTACTGTTCTTAACGACCCGGAACTAGTGATGGTGAAAGTTAGTGTACGACGTATAGAGAAGGTAGAAGAACCGGTGATAGCTGAAGAAGAAGAAGAGGTTGAAGTTCCTGAAGAAGCTCCGGTAGGTGAAGAGGAACCAAAAGAGGAATAATTATTTGTATGCTTGATACCTCTATGTAGTAATCGTGACGCTCAAATCACTGCTCCATTGTGATCAGCACATCATCTATATGGCATGTCTCCTTACTATCTACCAGTGCTGAACCATCAAACCTTAACCTGAAGTCAGAATTGAAGTATTGAGAATCAGTTATCTCTTCACTAAAATAGCACCACTCTTTGTCCTGGAAAGTGGGATATTCTATCAAATCATACAAGGTATCATATGTGCTGCCATTATAGAGCTGGACAAGTATATCGCCAGTATCCAAACCATCTGGATTGAACCAGAAGGATACGGTAATACTAGTTGCTTCTGATGCATCTAAACTGTCAGAGGTGAGGTAACCGTTAGTGTTCTTTTTGCACTCGGCAGCGTAACTACCGCTATGAGGGTAGGCTTTCCTACCCCAGTTGGTCGTTCCATTGTCATCCCAGTTACTATCCCATGGGTCGACTTCAAAACCATCATTAAGCAAAGTCACGGTTGCGATTTCCCAGGCGGTGAAGCGGCTACCAGTCGAAGCCTCACTATCACTGAAATAACCGAAGGTGCTTTTAGTGACCATAACCAGGAGCATGGTAAAAGCTAACAGGAGAAATAAGATTTTTTTCATTTCTGGCACCTCCTTTTTATTTTAGTGATAACCTCTACTCTGCTTACGGATTGTTAACTGTTTGCTCGGCAATAAAGTTGAAAGTTACATTGGTACTTAGACCCTAGTATTCATTCCCCGTATCAGCCGGCAGGGTAATCCTGATAGCTAGATAATCTTCAGAGCCACCAGCCACAATCCTGTCCCCTGCTTGTTGCCCTTGAGCTGGGTCACCAATGTGAGCCCCGCTGAGAGAGCCATTATACAAGTCTATGCTATTTTCATAGTCGTAGAGTCGGCACTGCAACTGATTAGCCAACGTTGTTCCTGAAACCACATCAGTGGTCATGGCGTAGCGAAGTTGCAAAGTGCCATTATTGTTGATGCTTACCCTTGCCTCAACTGTTTCTCCTGGCGCTATTGAGCTCACATTAAAGGGAAGCGGCACACCACTTTCATTAGTCCAGGACAAATCTAATGTTCCAGCAGCCAGGGTATTCCCAGTTGAGGTCTCAGTATCTAGAAAGTAAGCCCAGGCGCCGATGACAGACAAGCTGACAATGAGTAAGAAAGCGATAGTCAAGCCAAGTATCTTCTTCATCAGCACCCTCCTTTGCTTACAGTGTTTTTCTGGTAGTAGGGGCTAAGGGTCTTATGGACTCCCTGGCCCCGTTCAGTTGGTGTTACGTATCTGGTTTAGCCTATCTTAGTCGGCGGCTGCTTGTTCCAGGGTAAAGGTTATGTCGAAGCTTACGCTGTCACCCTGAATATCATTCCCGGCCGTAGTTGGAATGCGCCATAAGATGATGAAGTCATCAGCAGCTGAAGCAATTATTGTCTCTACGGCATCAAAACTGTCGCTGCCGTAGTTGTCTATGGCGGCATAGTCTAAGGCAGTTGGATTATTATAGGTAGTACCATCTGACTTAAGACCAATATCTCCGCTGCTCCAATCACCACTCTGGTCCACATCAATGTAGACCGCTATCTCAGCATTAGCTCCAAGCTCTCCACTACCACCCTCATATTCCGTGCCGCCGGCTCCAGGGGTATTGGTAATAGCTGAAAATGTGACATCCAGTTCCCCATTAAGACTGCCAGCATTAGCCAGCGTGCTGCTGCCGTTACCGCTGTCACCGGGCGCCTTGTCTGTCACTGAGAATGTGGTAACAGCTGTATTTCCCCCATCGATATTGAGGTCCAGTGTTCCGGCGGTGAGGCTGTTGTCCGTGCTTGCCTCAGTATCGCTGAAGTAAGCCCAGGTACCACCGCCCACCAATGCCATTACAAGTAATGCTGCTACTGTTAAACCGAGTATCTTTTTCATTCCTTTTCCTCCTTTTTTGTGTTAGTAGTTTGCGTTTCGGGTTGTTATCTAGCCCCACCTAGCTCCTTTTCATTCTAGTGTGTCAAAATTAATTACTCATAAAAACTGTATTTAGATTCCATTAAAAATCATGCTTTGCCCAGTGCTTCTTTCACTATCTCCTTAGCAAGCAAGGCAACAAGTAATGTAGCCGGAAGAATAATCGTCAAGAACCAGCCGAGTTTGGTTCGGATGAAATTTAATGCATAACCTACATAAGGAAGCTTCAGCAGGTAAATGCCTCTAACATCAGATAAGGTAACTGGCCAAGGGTCAGTCTCTTCAAGGGCCTCACCCTTGGTCACCAAGGCGCTACCATCAACTGACACTACTCTATGGGTGACCAGCCCCTTCCCGCGCTCGTAGGTTACAATTGCCTCTGGTTTTACCTCGCCGTTAAATGGGCCGTTTATAGGGCCGGTGATTACCATGTCTCCCATATTGATGGCTGGTTTCATGCTCTCGCTCCTCACCATATATATGTTGTAAGCGGGTGAAAAATGGATAAAGGCAAAAGCGCCAATAATAATAGCGAGCACTATTGAGGCTATCCAGGTGAGAATGTTCACCCATGAATTTCCATTTGTCCTTTCGGCCACTTTTACCCTGCTTGGCCGGCTTGCTGTTAAGGAGTAGTGGCACCATTGACAATCGGTGCCTTGAATTATTTGTTCGCAGTTAGGACACATCATGCTATCACCAAACCAATAAAGTTCCATATACAAGCTATTGAAACCACAACGGTAACGGTCGTGAGGATTGCTAATTTGCGGTAACGGACTAACAGGAATGTCATGAGTGCTGGAAGAGCTATCTTCCAAACGAGAGACCTCCAGAATCCCACCTCGATAACATAAGCCATTATCGGATTAGCCTCTACTCCGCCTTTACTAAGAACGCTCCAGGTAAGTAGAATATCGGTTGCGTTAACGAGTGTGAATACCACCGCGAGTATCAGTAGCGTTTTCCGTTTCATTGTCCTTAACTGCCTTTTTAATCTCTAGTTTCATCCTAGTTCGCTGAAATTAATTACTCATAAAGCCCGTGTTAAGGTTTTGTTAATTCTTGCTTCTACGCCCTATATACGTGTTACCCTTTTAAGTTACACTGTCATTATGCTTGTTCTACTTGCCCCAAATTGACACCAAATCAGGAATGCCGTTAGAATATGACTTACTATTGATTAAGGGGGCAGGGCATTGTATCAAAAGGCTACCTTGGATAATGGGCTGCGTATTGTCACCGCCAACATGCCTCATACTCGCTCGGTATCTATCTGCATCTTTATTGGGGCTGGCTCCCGCTATGAGATTGAGGCACAGGCTGGCACTTCGCATTTTATCGAGCACATGCTATTTAAGGGTACCCAAAAGCGGGCAACAGCTAGGGAAATTTCGGAAACAATAGAAGGAGTGGGTGGAATTCTTAATGGGGGAACTGATAAGGAACTGACCCTCTACTGGTGCAAGGTGGCTCAACCTCATTTCTCACTAGCTCTAGATGTGCTGGCGGACATGTTACTCCATTCTAAGTTTGACCCTCAAGATATAGACAAAGAACGGCAGATTATTATTGAAGAAATTAACATGAGCCGAGATTCCCCGTCACAACGGGTTAATATGCTTATTGATGAACTCCTATGGCCTAATCACCCGTTGGGGCGCGATGTAGCCGGCAGTAAGGAATCAGTGGCTGCCATCACCAAAAACGTAATACTTGACTATTTAGCCAGTCAATATCTACCTGCTAACGCGGTAGTTACTGTTGCCGGTGATATCCAGCATCAAGAGGCGATAACTGCGGTTAGCCAGACCCTGGGTAGCTGGACTAATCAGCGGACTCGTTCTGGATACCTGGCTTATAAGGAACAGCCAGCTCAGCAGCTGTGTACCGAGACGAGGGATATTGAGCAAGCCCACCTGTGCCTGGCACTACCCGGCTTGCCACTTCTCCACCCCAAGCGCTTCACCATAGACCTGCTTAATGCCATCTTAGGAGCGGGTATGAGCAGTCGCTTGTTTATTGAAATTCGCGATAAGCTGGGACTTGCCTACAGCATCCATAGCTATGTCGAACACTTTCTTGACTCCGGCTCGGTTACTATCTATGCCGGCGTGGAGCCTAAGAACCTGTCAACAGCCATCAAGGCTATCCTGGAGCAACTTTCCCGGCTTAAGGAATCAGTCCCTGAATCTGAATTATCCAAGGCAAAGGAATTATCGAAAGGGCGCTTGCTACTACGCATGGAGGACAGCCGCAGTGTAGCTGGCTGGATGGGAGGGCAAGAGATACTCACCAATCGCGTTCTTAGTGTTGATGAAGTCATGTCTATCATTGATACCATCACTGCTGAGGAGCTTAGCCAATTAGCCCAAGAGCTGCTGATAGGCAGCCAGCTCCGCCTAGCCGTAGTTGGTCCTGCCACTAAATATGAACATCTGGAAGAGCTTCTGAAGCTATGACTTCCCAATAAAAATAGCCGCGATCCAAAGACCACGGCTATTCTCAATCTACTTGGGCAAACGTTGATTACTACATACCCATACCCATGCCACCACCCATTCCACCAGCCGGCATTGCTGGAGGTTGCTCCTTCTCTGGAATGTCGGTAACTAGTGACTCAGTAATCAAAACCATTGCTGCAATGCTAGCCGCATTTTCCAAGCTAGACCTTACTACCTTGGTCGGGTCAATGATACCCTTCTTTACCATATCACCAAAATCATCGGCTTCAGCATCGTAACCGACCCCAGCCGGGCTCTTCTTAACTGCATCCATTATCACGGCGCCATCCCTGCCGGCATTGGCAGCAATCCACCGGATTGGCTCTTCCACAGCTTTCCTAACAATATCAACCCCGGTAGCTTCATCCCCAGTAACCTCCAGCTTATCCAGAACCGAAAGAGAATTGAGCAAGGCAACACCACCACCGGGTAGGATACCCTCTTCTACCGCGGCTCGGGTAGCTGATAAGGCATCTTCAACCCGGTGTTTCCTCTCCTTAAGCTCAGTCTCAGTAGCAGCACCTACCTTTATTACAGCTACTCCGCCTACCAGCTTGGCCTGCCTCTCCTGGAGTTTCTCACGGTCAAAATCAGAGGTTGTCTCCTCCAGTTGAGCCTTAATCTGCTTTATTCTGTCCTTAATAGCCTCTTCCGAGCCTTTGCCCTCAATGATAGTTGTATTATCCTTATTAGCGGTTACCCGGCGAGCCCTACCTAGGTCTTCCACAGTAACCGAGTCCAGCTTGCGTCCTACCTCCTCCGAAATCACCTTACCGTCGGTGAGAATTGCCATGTCTTCCAGCATCTCCTTACGCCGGTCACCGAAACCAGGAGCCTTAACCGTCAGAATATTTAACGTCCCCCGTAACTTATTGACCACGAGGGTAGCCAAGGCTTCACCATCCACATCCTCAGCCACAATAAGCAGGTTCTTTGACACCTGCAGTATCTTCTCCAGGGCTGGTAAAAGGTCAGAAACCGCCGAGATTTTCTTATCGGTAATAAGGATGTAGGGGTCCTCTATTACCGTCTCCATCTTTTCAGCATTGGTAATGAAATAGGGGCTAATATAACCGCGGTCAAACTGCATTCCTTCCACATACTCGGTCTCATACTTTATGCCCTTGGATTCCTCAACAGTAATGACCCCATCCTTACCTACTTTCTCCATAACCTCGGCAATTAAATTACCAATATCACTGTCAACGGCTGTTATAGTCCCTACCTGAGCAATCTGCTTCCTGCCCCTTACCTTAATAGATATTCGTTTAAGCTCATCGATAATAGCCGCGGTCGCTTTCTCAATGCCCTTCTTTAGTTCCATAGGTTCGGCGCCAGCAGCCACATTCTTAAAACCGCCAGAAATAATAGCATGAGCCAGAATAGTAGAAGTAGTAGTCCCATCACCGCAAGCATCATTAGTCTTAGTGGCTGCCTCCTTAACTAACTGCACACCCATATTCTCAAAAGGGTCGGGCAGTTCAATTTCCTTGGCGATAGTAACTCCGTCATCAATTACTGTCGGTGCCCCCCATTTTTTGTCCAGTGCCACAGTGTGCCCTTTGGGCCCCAATGTTACCTTGACGGCATCAGTTAGAGCATCTATTCCTCTCTTTAAGGCGTGTCTGACTTCCTCATCAAAAATAATCTGTTTAGCCATTTTCTCCTCCTTTCATACTAACCAGACTTGTCATTTATCCCTTTTTAGCCAAAATATCGCTCTCACGCAGAATCACCAACTCCTCGTCCTCAATCTTGATCTCAGTGCCTCCATACTTAGCATAAATCACTATATCACCAACCTTAACATCCATAGCTATCCGCTTCCCATCCTCAGATAACCTGCCCTTACCAACAGCTATCACCTTCCCCTCCTGGGGCTTTTCCTTAGCTGTATCAGGCAAAACAATCCCCCCTTTTGTCACCTCTTCCTGTTCAATAGGTTTGACTACCAGCCGGTCGGCCAGTGGTTGAAGCTTAACCGCCATTTCGATCCTCCTTCCTCAATTAAATTAATCACAGCCCACTTTATTAGCACTCCCACCCTGAGAGTGCTAACGACTTTATAATAGCGCAAGTAGCAAAATGTCGCAACTCAATAAATAGCTACTTACAGCTAATAACAGCAGCTAAGAGGCATTCTAGGACTAAAATAGCCTTATATTCTCTATGAAATGTGCTTTTTATTCCATGTATTGCCCTGTTGTTGCCATCATTTATTAATCTTCTCTTAATAAACAGCTTCAAGTACGCTGTATTGAAGTAGCGTAGGGTGGTTTGCTATAATGTGATGGTGATTATTGATTTTCACACCCATGTGTTTCCGCCCCAGGTAAAGAAAAACCGCAATAAGTATATTGATAGTGACCCCTGTTTTGCTATTTTGTACTCCTCTTCTGACGCCAAACTGGCCACTGCCGATGAACTCATTGCCAGTATGGATAAGAACGGGGTTGATATCTCGGTTATTGTTAATATTGGCTGGACTACGCACGAGCTGTGTGTTGAGACTAACGACTATATTCTGGAGTCGATAGCCCGTTATCCCCGGCGCTTGATAGGCTTTTGTGCTGTTCAGCCAAACTCGTATGATGCGGCTATAGCTGAGATAGAGCGCTGTACCAAGGGAGGAGTAAGGGGGGTTGGCGAGATGAGACCAGACATACAATTATTCGACCTCAGGGATGACGAGGTGATGGAGCCTTTTATTAAAGTAATAAAGGAGCATAAACTAATTCTACTTACTCATACCTCTGAGCCAGTAGGTCATGAATATCCGGGCAAGGGGGTGGTTACTCCCGAGATGCTCTACCCCCTTATTACCAGTTTCCCTGATTTAATCATAGTCTGTGCCCATTGGGGTGGCGGTTTGCCATTCTATGCTTTAATGCCTGAAGTAAAACAGGCTATGGGCAATGTCTTTTTTGATACTGCAGCTTCACCCCTTTTATATAGTCCACAGGTATACGAGCAAGTCGTCCAGCTTGTTGGCGCTGACAAGATTCTTTTCGGTAGTGACTACCCTCTACTGGCACAGAGTCGGTTAATAAAAGAAATTGAGTCTCTGGATTTGCCTGAGGAAACGAAAAACTTGATTCTATCAGGTAATGCCCAGAAGCTACTGGGTATTAAGGGTAAGTAAGGCTTGAGTATGGAGCAGGTTCGCTCTTTTATTGCTATTGAGCTACCTGATGGGTTAAAAGCAGGGCTTGTTCAATTGCAGAACAAGTTGAAATCGGACAAGCAACCCCCGGTGAAGTGGGTTGACCCGTATAGTATTCACCTGACATTGAAGTTCCTGGGCAATATGCCTATAGATAGGACTGATGATATAACCAAGGCAATGACCGAGGCTGCTCAGGGAATCTCCCCTTTCTGCTTGGAGGTCCAGAGACTAGGAGTTTTCCCAAATTTGAGGCGAGTTCAGGTCGTCTGGGTGGGGATAAGCGGTGAGATGGATAAGTTAGGTAAGCTTCAGCAGCGCATAGAGTCTAATCTGGCTCCGCTGGGCTTTGCTCCTGAATCACGACCGTTTACGCCCCATTTGACCCTGGCTCGGCTTCGCGACCGGGCATCATCGGATGAGCGGCAAAGATTTGGGCAGCTCATAGCTGGTACCAAGCTCGAGGCAGTTTATAACTTTAAAGTAGATGCTATCAGCCTGATGAAGAGCCAGCTAACCAGAGAAGGCGCTATTTATAGTCGGATTAGTTTAGTCGAACTAAACAAAAGTGGTTTATCAATCAAAACTTTGGAGGGAAATGGTGAAAGTAGTAAAAATTAGTGATGTCAAAGCTGAAGAAAGTACAAGCAAAATCTTCAGGGGGGGCAAGGTTAGTATACAACGCCTTATTGGTGAGAGTGAGGATGTGCTTCGGGTTATTGAGGTGAACTTTAGCCCCGGCGCTGCGTGTGTGTTCCATACTCACACCTTTGAGCAAGTCTTATATGTCACTGGGGGAACAGGGATAGTGGCTACAGAGAACGAGGAGATAACGGTGACACCGGGTACCATTATCTTCATTCCGGCGGGTGAGAAGCACTGGCACGGTGCCACCAAAGATGCAACATTTTCGCATATTGCGATGATGACACCGGGAGAGACCAGCTTTTGAACCAGAGAGACTTGGCTTCCTGTCGAGGGATAAATTATCAGGGAAGCGCTATTCATAGTTGAATTAGCTCAGTCAAACTAAAGAAGCCCTTGCCAGCAGCCGTTGTTTGGTGTATACTGTTAAAAATTAATTTCGGTTGGGAGGTGGACCTCGTGGAACAATTTAGTTTTCCCAAATGTCAAAAGTGTAAGTCTGGAGACCTGGTGCCCTTGTCTGATTTTGGCAGTCAAGGGGCGCCTATTGAGTACAAAGCCTGGGTTTGCACCAATCCTGATTGCGGCTACAACCTGAAAATCAGGAATGGCGATGTCTACATTGACGAACCCATTATGAGTGGGGCACTCCACAGCCCCCGCTCTCGCCAAAACCCCTAGAAGTTCATCCTGAAGGATTATAGGGGGTGAACGTGCTTCCTCAATTAACTAGGCTTAAGGGGATAGCGCTCAATCTTTTGTTCCCACAGTGGTGTGTAGGCTGTGGCAAGGAAGGTAATTTTATTTGCTGCTCTTGCCGACACTCCTTACCCCGAATTATGCCCGCGCTCTGTCCCAAGTGTGGTAGGCCCCAACTCAGTGGCATACTTTGTCCTAACTGTGTTGATTGGCAGGCAGAGATAGATGGTATTCGTTCTCCGTTTCGATTTGATGGAGTAATACACAAGGCTATATATGAGCTAAAATATAGAAATCTTAGAGCCTTAGCTGCCCCCTTGGCTGAGTTGCTACATGAGTATCTTACTGCAAACCCTGTGCCTGGAGAAACTCTGGTGCCAGTGCCCCTGCACCAGAAACGATTGAGGGAACGTGGCTACAATCAATCCCGCCTACTGACCAAGGAGCTAGGCAAGCTCATCAACTTACCGGTAGTAGATAGCTGTCTCATCCGGCAGCGGCATGCCCCTCCCCAGGCCAGAACACCGACCGTAAAGGAGAGGCGGAGCAATGTAGCTGACGCTTTTACCTGCCGTGACCATAGGCTGCGAGATAAGCAGGTGCTGCTCATAGATGATGTTTCCACCTCGGGGGCTACCCTTGATGCCTGTGCTGCGGCACTGAAAGCCGCTGGAGCCACCTCAGTGTGGGGACTGGTTCTAGCCAGGGAGATTTGAAGGAGTGAAGCGATGGAGCTGCAGATAACTGGTAAGAATGTAAAATTAGTGCCAACAGCACGCCGCTACATTGAGCGTAAGCTGGGTAAGCTGAGTCGTCATCTACCTAACATTAGGGAGTCTAAAGTAGAGGTTGCCGAAGAAAAAACAAAGTCTCCCGAGCAGCGCTTTGTGATACAGGTAACGATAGACAGTAATGGCACACTACTCCGTGGTGAGGAGAGAGGAGAAAACTTGTTCGTCGCTATTGATAAGGTAGTGGCGGTTATGGATGGGCAAATTGAACGCTATAAAGGGAAGCTCTATGATAAGGGCAGAGGCAGCTCATTTGCCCGAAGTGAATTCAACCCGGAAGTAGAGGCAGCAGAACCTGAGAAAAAGGTTACTAGGATTAAGCGGTTTGCAGTTAAACCGATGTCTGTGGATGAAGCTATAAGCCAGATGGAGCTTTTGGGTCATGATTTCTTCTTATTCTTTAATGCCGATACCGAGGGGCTTAACCTGTTATATCGGCGCAAGGATGGTAATTACGGTCTGATTGAGCCTGAGCTGGGGTGATGCCTTGAAAGACGAAGAGCTAAAATATGTTACTTTCAATACCGATATGGGTTGGCTGGGAATGTTGGCTTCAGCCAAGGGACTAGCGGGCACCACCTTACCCCAGCGTTCTGCTCAAGAGGCGCGCCAGCGATTGGGCGATAGTGTAAACCATGCTACCTGGTCTCCTTCCTTGTTTGAGGACTTAGTGGGGCGATTCAAAGCTTACTTTAGTGGTCAAAAAGTGGACTTTCCTGATGAGCTTGACCTTTCCCGGGGTACTGCTTTCCAGCGTAAGGTGTGGGAAACAGCAAGGCTCATCCCTTACGGTGAGACCAGAAGTTACGGCTGGGTGGCTGAACGAGCAGGAAGACCAAGAGCAGCGCGAGCGGTGGGACAAGCCATGGGGAGAAACCCGCTGGCAATTATCGTGCCCTGTCACCGGGTTGTAGCCAGTGGTGGTAAACTGGGCGGCTTTGGTGGAGGACTGGAGATGAAGAGGCGTCTCCTTCGGCTGGAGGGCTCAGTTAACATTAGGTTATGAGAAGGTTAGCCTGAGCCGGTGTTTATCAGTTAGGATGCAGGGTAGAAGATTATCTGACTCTGGGAAACAATACGTCTTGGTTATCCACGCTTTTTATTTTGAAGTTTAAGAAATCCAGTTGGTATTTCTCAATTAGTCCTTCGTCAGCAAAGCTAAAGTATCTGTTGCCACCTATTATGATATGGTCTAACACCTTAATCTGAATAATCTCCCCGACAAAGACTAGG
>JAUXAP010000012.1 GCA_030619865.1 Dehalococcoidia bacterium
TTTATCAGGTTTAGCCAATGGAGTCAACATCTGACGCCGCTGGTTAAATAGCGGGCGGCGCAGGAAGGAAGGAATATCTAGTTCTTCATCACGCTTCAAGTCCTTAAGCAATTGAGTAAGTTCATCGTCTTGGTTAGCTCCTGGGAATCCAGTCTTGGACATAAATCCGGTAGCAATTAAAGTAATCCTTACTTCATTATCCATACTTGGGTCATGAGCCACCCCAAAAATTATGTTAGCTTCAGGGTCTACCGCTTGCTTAATTACCTCGGCCGCTTCATTAACTTCAAATAGGGTGAGGCTACTACCACCAACAATATTAAACAACACCCCTTTTGCTCCGTGTATAGAAACATCTAATAGAGAGCTAGACAAAGCTTCCTGAGCTGCATCTATAGCCCGGTTTTTACTTGAACCGGTGCCTATTGACATCCAAGCCGGACCAGCGTCCTTCATCACTGCCTTGACATCGGCGAAGTCAAGGTTAATCAGCCCGGGGACAGTGATAACTTCAGCGATAGCCTGAACACCATGGCGCAATACATCATCAGCTAGCTTGAAAGCATTATCCACTCCTGCCTTCCGGTCACAGAGGTCAAGTAAGCGGTCATTAGGGATAATGATAAGAGTATCAACCTTGCCTATTAGGCGAGTAATGCCCTCTTCAGCTACTTGGCAGCGGTTGACACCTTCAAAGGTGAATGGTTTGGTGACTACAGCGATAGTGAGGGCTCCGCTCTGCTTAGCTAATTCAGTGATAATAGAGATAGCGCCAGTGCCGGTACCACCGCCCATACCGCAAGTGATAAACACCATATCTGCCCCTGAGACAAGTTGCTTAAGTTCATCACGACTTTCTTCGGCTGCTTTCTGACCTAGGGCTTGGTCACCACCCACGCCTAAGCCCCTGGTAAGTTTTTCCCCAAGCTGGATGTGGGTTGGGGCCTCTGTAATAGCCAGGGCTTGGGCATCGGTATTCATGGCGATGAATTCCACACCTTGAATCCCTTCCCTGACCATACGGGTTATAGCATTGCAGCCACCTCCGCCGAGGCCGATAACCTTAATCTTGGCTGGACTAGGAACAAAGCTTGCTTTTGCCATTTCCTTCTCCTTTCTTTTCTATCTGTTAATGTTTAACGGAACAGGTTCCTGATTCGGTGGATTAAACGTCGTAAAACAGCGCCACGTCCGTAGAACTGCTGCCAGGTCCGTGTACCTCTATGTTTTGCTCCCCAGAGCAAGAGGCCAACACTCGTGGCATATGCTGGGTTATGAAGAATGTCGGTGATTCCATAGATAGCAGTAGGCAGGCCTATCCTTACCGGGAGTCCTAATATATCGCTTCCTAGGGCTGCTATGCCTGGAAGGTTAGAAGTACCGCCAGTGAGTACCAGTCCAGCGGGGACTAATGCTTCATGCTCGGAGCGCGGTAGCTCAAGCAGGATAAGTCTTAAGATTTCCTCCACTCGAGCCCTGATAATGTCACACAGGTCTTGATAGGCGATTCCATGTCCATTTGTGGATATTGTGCTGGGAGTTTCTGTCTGGCTTTCCTCAACTGACATAACACTGCCATACTTTTTCTTCATTTCTTCGGCAACTTCAAATGGTAACGACAGACCAATAGCCACATCCCTGGTGAGTTGGTAACCGGCTACAGGTAGAATAGAGGTATGCCAGATGCTTCCGTCTTTGAAGACGGCAATATCTGTAGTACCACCGCCTATATCAGCTAATATAATGCCTACTTGCCTCTCATCCTCAGTCAAAACTGCCTCACTGCTGGCTAGAGGTTCAAGGATAAGGTCCTCGACATCTATGCCAATGCCACGAATACACTTCACTAGATTCTGGACAGAAGTTACAGCGGCGGTAATAATGTGTGTTTCTACATCTAGTCTGAAGCCGTGCATTCCCACCGGGTTATTGATGCCTATCTGACCATCAACAGCATAACTCCGAGGAATAACATGGAGCAGTTTTCTATCAGTAGTAACTTTAACGCTTTGGGCACTTTGGAGCACGCGCTTCAGATCATCGGGACGCACCAGCCGGTCATTGCGGGTAATAGCTACTACCCCTCGATTATTCAGTGAGCTGACATGCCTACCGGTTACACCGACATAGGCTGATTCTATTTTATAGTTGCTAGCTCGTTCTGCTTGTCTCACTGACTTATGGATTGACTCCTTGGCGTCGTTGATATTGACCACTAGTCCTTTATGTAACCCACCGGATGGGTTGACGCCTACGCCTACAATTTGAACACCACCCTCGCCGTCTACCCGGGCTATAGTGGTGCATACTTTAGTAGTACCGACATCAATGGAAGTTAAAATAGTCCGCTTTTTCATCTGTCCTCTCCTTATTAGTTAGATTCTGACTCCTTTGAGTAATGTTGATTTTCACACTTTTAGTGCCTCCCTTTATTCATAGGCTCAAAAATTTTATCTAAGCTAGGCCTTAAAGGTCTATCGGAGCTTTTTTACTAAGGTTAGCCTCCTCTATCTCCAGTCTTAACTCCCACTGGGGAGCGTAGCCTTTCAGTGGTCTTATATTGCTTGCGCTGAGTAATAAGACGCTCAGCCGCTCTCAGTTTAGCGCTACGGCTGCGCGGATTAAGTTGAACCTCTTCGGGAGAAGGAGTAATGACCTTCTTATTGATTAACCTCAGGCAGGCGGCATGTCCGCAAACACAGGTTGGTATGCCCGGGGGGCAAATACAATCCTTCGATTCTTGTTGCATAAATTGTTTCACTATGCGGTCTTCAAGAGAGTGATAGCTGATAACAACCAGTCTGCCTTCAAACCCAAGGAGGTTAATCACCTGTTTTAGGGTTGCTTCTAAGCGCTCAAGTTCATGGTTAACCGCTATTCGTAGTGCCTGAAAGGTTCTGGTGGCAGGATGAATTCTACCCCTTTTGCTGCCGATGGCTTGCTCTATCGTCCGAACTAGCTGAAGGGTAGTTTTTAGCGGGCGTTCCTTTACGATGTAGTGTGCTATTTTATGGCTGCGATCTTCCTCACCATATGTTTTTATAAGCTGAGCTAGTTTACTCTCAGAGGATGTGTTGATGATATCGGCAGCGGTAACCTCTTGGTTGGGACTCAAGCGCATATCCAGTGGTGCCTCATGCTGAAAGCTGAAACCACGATTATTGCCATTGAGTTGAAGGGAGGAGAGCCCCAGGTCAAACAAAATACCATGCACCGGGAGGAAGCCATGTTTACTACAGATAGCCTGTAAGTTAACGAAGTTTTCATTAATGAGAAGAGTTGAGCCACTATAGGCTCTAAGCTTTGTCTTGGCTATTTTTATAGCTTCAGGGTCAGCATCAATGCCCAGTAGTTGTCCGCCAGGTGAGCTTCGGTCTAGAATGGCAGCGGCATGCCCGCCACCCCCAAGGGTGCAATCAATATAGCGACCCCCGGGCTGCACTACCAGTGCCTCAATGGTCTCTTTAACTAGAACTGGGATATGGGTTGGTGCTGACATCTCTAGGCTCCTTAACGCCTTTCCAAGCTTTCTATGATTTGCCAGGCTTGCTCTTGGCTAATAGCCTTCTCTGATTCCCATTGCTTTTTGTCCCACAGTTCAAGGTATGTATTGGCTCCAGCTATAACTATTTCATCCTTAATCTCGGCATACTGTCGCAACGGAATAGGTAGGGCTATTCTCCCTTGTCTATCAATATTGAGCCTAAAGGCGGTAGCAAAAATAGCCCGATTTAGCCTTCTTAATTTACTGGGTGCGATTGAACCAGTGGTAAGAGCATCCGCCAGCTTCTTCCATTCAGGTGGTGCATAGGCAATGATGCACTTCTCCGGCCCTGTCGTTAATACCACTCCCTCTTTTAGTTCTCTTCTGAACTTAGGTGGAATAAGCACTCTGCCTTTTTCATCAAGCTTATATTCAAATTCGCCTAAGAACATGTTTAACCCTTCAATTGCCTTTATTTACCACTTTCCTCCACTTTTTTCCACCAATTACCATTTTAAAACATAATTCTACCCATTTGTCAAGTCTTTTTACATAATTTTTTTTAATTTCCTGATTTGGCTATGTGTTTTATATGTGGTAAAATAGAAATCGTATTATCGGCCGGAAAGGATTAGTCGGTGCAAATTGATATTTTGACGCTTTTCCCTCAGATGTTTGATAGCCCGTTTAGCTTTGGTATTTTCAAACGAGCTATCGAACATAAGCTGGTTAGTGTTAACATTCATAATATTCGAGATTATACTCATGATAAGCATCGTACCGTTGATGACTATGCTTGCGGCGGCGGAGCTGGCATGGTACTCAAGCCCGAACCTATTTTTGAGGCAGTGGAGTCAATAAAATCAGGCATATCTCTTAAGCAGGAGGTTGATGTGTTGCCAGTTATTCTGCTTACCCCACAGGGTCGCCCTTTTTCTCAACAGGTTGCCCTGGAGCTATCAAAACATGGTCATCTAATTTTTATTTGCGGTCGCTATGAAGGGGTTGATGAGCGAGTGCGTAAATATCTGGTGACCGATGAGATTAGTATTGGTGATTATGTGCTTAGTGGTGGTGAGCTAGCGGCTATGGTGGTAGTAGACGCTGTGGCCAGGCTACTGCCGGGGGTTCTTGGCTCAGAGGCTTCGCTAGTGGATGATTCTCATGTCTCCGGGCTATTGGAATATCCTCAATACACCCGTCCCGCTGTATATAGAGAATGGACTGTGCCTCAGGTTTTACTTTCCGGAAATCATGCCCGGATTGCTAAGTGGCGTCGTGAGCAGGCTATCTTACGCACCTTAGAGCGTCGTCCGGAGCTATTAGACAAAACCGACTTATGTTTAGAGGAAAGGCAGTTAGTAGACAGGCTGAAGCAATCTTAATTAATATTAGGAGTCTTATTGAATGAGCGTTTCATCACTAGTTGAAGTTAAACCAAATCCTAAAATTCCAGCTCTTGCCCCTGGTGATACAGTTAAGGTCAGTAATAAGGTTGTGGAGGGAGATAAGGAGCGTACCCAGCTATTTCAGGGAGTCGTAATCAAGGTGCGGCGTGGTGGGGCTGGCGCTAATTTTACAGTGAGGCGTATTGCCTATGGGGTGGGTGTAGAGCGCACCTTCCCACTATATTCACCGTATGTGGAGAAGGTAGAGATTGTGCGGTATGGCAAAGTACGCCGGGCTAAGCTTTATTATCTGCGTGGACGCAGTGGCAGGGCGGCTCGCATCAAGGAAGCGAAACCAAGGCAGGGTTAAATTAGAGCTACCTCGCTGGAGTATAGGATGGGGTATGCTGAGGTTAGCGTTAATTCACCAGTAGCTCAGCGCAGGACATTTAGTTATGCTATCCCTTCTGGTCTGAGTGTTGATGTGGGGCAGGCGGTACGTGTTCCTTTTGGGGATAAGCTCCTCCAGGGAATTGTTTTAGAGCTAACCCGTTACCCCTCTGTGGAAGAGACCAGAGAAATAGCTGCTGTTATTGAGCCTCGTCCGGTGTTATCTCCGTCTCATGTATTATTAGTCCGTTGGCTCAGCGAGTACTATCTATCCCCTCTCTTTGATGCTGTTGCTTTAATGCTTCCACCGGGATTTGAGCGGAAAGCACTTACCTTTGTCTCAGTAACCCCAAACCCCGATGGCCATGACCTGTCTTTTCTTTCCCAAGAGCAGAGGCTGGTCTTTGAATTAGTCCGAGAACAAAGCAGCACCAGTCTGAAAGAGCTGGAGAAGAGATTAGGTAAAAAGAAGGCTCAGACAATCGTCTCCCAACTGGTTGGCCGGGGACTCTTGGTCAGAAATTATGAGCTGGAACCAGTTAAGGTTAGTGCCAAAAGAGTGTCTTATCTGCGTCTCAATATTACCATCAGCGAAGCTCGAGAGATGACAACCAAACTGCGGGAAAAAAGAGCTATCAAACAGGCGACTCTACTCGACTTCCTAGCTCAGCAGTCTAAACCAGTACCCTGGACGGAAGCCAGACAGAAAACTGGTTGCGGTAAAGCAGTGGCTGATGCTCTAGTCCGTAAGGGTCTAGTCGAATTTCAGCAGATTGAAGTAAAACGTGACCCCCTTTCTTATCGGGATATTACTCCATCTTCCCCATTGACCCTTACCACTGCCCAAAAAGCTGCCCTCAAGTCTATTCGGTCCAGCCTCCGGGCGAAGAGTTCTACTTCTCCAGCTGTTTTCTTGCTTCATGGGGTTACTGGAAGCGGTAAGACAGAGGTCTATTTGCAGGCTCTGGCCGAGGCAGTGAAGCTAGGCAAACGAGGCATTGTTTTGGTTCCAGAAATTGCCCTTACCCCTCAGACTATAGAGCGATTTGCCTCACGCTTTCCTTATAAGGTAGCTGTCCTGCATAGTAAGCTCTCTTTGGGTGAACAGTATGACGAATGGCAGCGAATAAGAAACGGGGAATTTGATGTAGTTATTGGTTCCAGGAGTGCTATTTTTGCCCCTCAGCCTGATTTGGGTCTTATAGTTATTGATGAGGAGTATGAGTGGACCTATAAACAGCAAGATAAATCTCCCCGCTACCATGCCCGCGATGTGGCTATAAAATTGGCTGAGTTAACTGGAGCGGTAGTTATTCTAGGCAGTGCTACCCCTGATGTAGAGACTTTTTACCACGCTCAACGGGGAGACTACCATTTACTCCAGCTTCCAGAACGAGTTACTCCTGCTGAGGGCTCAGCCCTTCCCCAGGTCGAGGTAGTAGATTTGAGGCAGGAGCTTAAAGCAGGGAATAGTAGCCTGTTTAGTCGCTCTCTATCGCAAGCGGTGGCTAAGGCTATGGCAGGTGGGGAGCAGGTCATTCTATTTCTCAACCGGAGGGGGGGTGCTACCTTTATTCAGTGTCGTAATTGTGGCTATGTTCTCCGCTGCAAGCGTTGTGACGTTACCCTTACTCATCATTTCGCTGAGGATGTTCTGGTCTGCCATCAGTGTAATAATAGAATGCCGCTCCCCCAGGTTTGCCCTCGGTGCTTGAGTCGCCGAATGAAGTTTTTGGGCATCGGTACCCAAAAGTTACAGCGAGAGGCCAGTTATGCTTTCCCTAAAGCCAGGCTGTTGCGTTGGGATAGTGATGCTACTAAACGGAAGTATTCTCATGATGAGATATTAAACAAGTTCCGTGCCCACGATGCTGATATTCTTATTGGTACGCAGATGATAGCCAAGGGATTGGATGTACCCCTGGTTACTGTGGTCGGAATAGTTAATGCTGATACCAGCTTAAACCTACCGGATTTTCGTGCTGGAGAAAGAACCTTCCAACTCCTAAATCAGGTAGCAGGGAGAGCAGGGCGTGGCACTTTAGGGGGCCAGGTTGTCCTTCAGACCTATTCTCCCCAGCATTATGCCATTCAGGCGGCAGCTAAACAGGATTATGCCCTTTTTTATGACAAGGAAATTGCCTATCGACGCCAGCTTCATAATCCCCCCTTTGCCCGGCTAGCCTGTCTTGTTTATACCCATACTAATGATGGTATTTGTCAGAGGGAGGCAGAAAAAATGAGACGCCTCCTTATTCAGGAAAGAGACTCAAGGGGAATAGCTGATATTAGTCTAATTGGGCCGGCGCCGGCATTTATTCATAAGCTACGGGGCAGGTTTCGGTGGCAGCTCGTACTTCGTGGCTCTGGACTCTCAGCTTTCCTGTCACAAATCCCTCTCCCCCGTGGTTGGACAGTAGATATTGACCCGGTAAGTTTGGTGTGAGTTTTACAGTTTAGCCTTGGTCAGTTATAATTCGGTGGAGGTTAGATGGCAATTATCTCTATTCGTATAGCTCCCGACCTGGTATTGCGGCAAAAGTCAAAGCGGGTCAGGAGTATCGATGGCTCAATTCGGAAGCTGATAAGTAACATGCTTGAGACAATGCACTCAGTTTCAGGGGTAGGATTAGCTGCCCCACAGATTGGCGTTCCGTTGCGAGTGATTGTTATTGGCATACCTGAAGAAGAAGACATAGCCCTGGTTAATCCTGGGTTGGTGCGGAGGAAGGGAGAACGTTTGATAAATGAGGGCTGTCTCAGCATTCCTGGCTATATTGGGCAAATTAAGCGTGCTGAATCGGTTACTGTTAAGGGACGTGACCCCAACGGGAAGGAAATACGAATTAAGGCAGATGGACTTCTGGCTCAAGCGTTGGAGCACGAAATAGACCACCTGAATGGGGTTCTTTACATTGATTATCTGGAGAGCATGGATAAGCTACGCAAGATTGAGCCAGAAGAAACTCAGCTTTAGCTAAAGCCACGATAACACTAAATAAAATTCTTCCTGTCCTTAGGTTATTAACTCGCCATTTATTTATTGGCTCTTAAGGTAATCTATCGCCCATTGGATAGCATCCTCTCCCTCAAGTTCAAGCAGATAATCTGGCTCTATTCCTTCACCTTCTATTAGACGTCCATCGGGGGTGAGCCAGCGAGCAGTAGTAATATATAACCCTGAACCATCTCTAAGTTGGTGCAGGGTATTGACACTGCCCTTGCCATGAGTGATGGTGCCGGCAATGGTGGCGCGAGCATAATCTTGCAGGGCTCCAGCCAATACCTCACTGCCGCTAGCACTGTATTTATCTACCAAAACAACCAAAGGCAGATCAGTAGTTGCTCCTCTGTGCTTAACCATTGAAGCAGTCTTATTCCCTTGATTGTCCACCACATAGATAACTACACCCTTTGGCAAGAAGCGGCTAGCAACGTCAATCACTGTGTGCAGTAAGCCACCCGAATTGCGGCGAAGGTCAAGGATGATGCCTGTAGCTGCTTCCTTGGTTATACTCTGTAGCACCGGGGATAGCTCCTCATCAGTACGCTCAGAAAAATGGTTGATATTAATATAAGCGATGTCCCCCTTCATCTCAAAGTGGACACTGGGCAGCTCAATTTCAGCCCTAACTATCTCAATCTCCTCAGGCTCAGTATCACCCTGGTGAAGGATGAGAAGCCTAACTGATGTACCCTTTGGTCCACGGATATTAAGGATAACCTCTGCTATGTTCATCTCTAAGGTGGGACTACCATTAATTTCTAGGATTATATCGCCGGCTCTGATACCTGCCTTATCTGCGGGTGAATCAGGGATGGGGGCAATAATCATTATTTGTTCATCTTTAATTCCTACATAGGCGCCAATACCTTCATATTTACCCTCAAGGTTGCTTAACCATTGCTTGTAGTTTTCAGCATCTAGGTAGGCGGTGTAGGGGTCATCCAGTGCTTCTACCATACCCTTGACGGCTCCCTGACTCAGGGCGTTAGCGTCAAGCCTGTCTAGGTCTACATAATCACGGAAGATAACATCCCAGACCTCCTCTGCAAGAGCTAGGTTCTGGTCTGGGCTTGTAGGAGTTCTGGCACCGAAAACGTAGCCACCTCCAAAAGATAGAGCAAGACACACCATTAATGATAGGATTATTACCGTAATTTTTATTGGCTTTGACATCAGACTTGTCTCCTTTCAAAAGGGTATCGGTTCTACGGGGCATTTAGGAAGAGGTCACCAAAGATAACTCTGTTGACTGTCAGTTCCTCTTTAAACAGTGTCTGTTAAGCCTATCTTAGTAACTCCTTACCAGCTTGTCCAGTGACTTCCAGTCAATCTCAACACCTAGCCCCGGCTTTTGTGGAACGTGAAGATAGCCTTCATTATCGAGGACAGGATATTCTTTGAGGCCATATTCCCTTATCGGCCACCTCATTTCGTAAAATTCGCAGTTCTTAATAGCACACAACGTGTGGAGATAGGCCACATCGAGAATAAAGCAAGCGCCGAGACGACCGCTGTGGTGGAACTCACATTGCATGCCAAAGGCGTTACACATATTGGCAATCTTCTTAGCTGGGGTAATGCCACCAAACTGCCGGATATCACAGCGCACTATATCAACTGCCCGGCGAACCAGATACTCAGGGATACTGAACATGCTCCTTGGAGCACTCTCGGTGGCACAGATGGGAATATCGAGCTTTTCCCTGAGCATAATTAAGCCTTCAATATCGGAGTCTGGAACCGGCTCCTCAAACCAGTAAAAATTGAGCTTTTCCAGTTCCTTACCCACCTGTAGCGCCCGTTCGCGATTGCCACCAGTGCCGCCATCAAGCATCAGTGTCATGTCATCACCGCCCGCTTGCCTGGCTGCCCGACAAACTTCAATGGCTATCTCCGGGCGGACATGTATCTTATAGGCGGTGACTCCTTGTTGTTTACAGGCGGCGACTTCGTTGGCATAATCCTGGGGGGTTGGCCAAACATAGGAACTGGCATATATTCTTACTTTATCACGATATGCGCCCATAAGCTTATAAATTGGTTGCCCCAGTGCCTTGCCAGCGATGTCCCACAGTGCTGCATCTACGGCTGACAAAACCCCTATTGGACATTGTCCGCCCAAGCCCCGTCCTGTACCGTATGAACGCCAAATTGTTTGCCAAATCCATTCTCTATCAAAGGGGTCTCTACCAATTAGCACTGGCTTGATGTCCTCAATGGTTGGCTCGTCACTAAAGGCAAAGTCGCCGAAGCCCTCTATTCCGTTATCGGTAATAATCCTCAGTATGGTGAAGGGTGTATATCCTTTTCTGGGAGGCTCAGGCTCTTCCCCGGAGTATACTTCACATCTGACGTCCTTAATTTTCATAGTTATTCCCTTCTAACGGTTAGTCCTTTAGCTTAAGTTTGCCTTAGTAACTCCCCACCGGCTTGCCCAGTGCCTCCCAGTCAACCTCAACCCCCAGTCCCGGCTTTTGCGGGACGTGAATGTAGCCTTCGTTATCTAGCTTGGCATATTCCTTTAGGGGAATGCGTCTCTGGTAAGAAAACCTCTCCGGGTAAAACATCTCGTGAAATTCACAGTTTTTCACGGCACACTCAAGTTGCAGGTTCGCAATTCCACCGCCATGGATTTCACACTGCATACCAAAGGCATTACATATATCGGCAATTTTCTTACAAGGGGTAATACCACCGCTACCCATCTCAGTATCACAGCGTGCAATATCAACTGCCCGGCGAACCAGATACTCGGGGATATCGTACATGCTCCTTGGAGCCACTTCAGTGGCGCACATGGGGATATCGAGCTTTTCCCTGAGCATAATCATACCTTCAATGTCATTGTCCGCAATCGGCTCCTCGTACCAGTAAAAATTAAGCTTGTCTAGTACCTTACCTACCCGCAATGCTTGGTCACGGTTATAGCAGGCAGCTGGGTCAATCATCAATATCATGTCGTCGCCAACCGCTTTCCTGACTGCTCGGCAAAGCTCAATATCCTTATCTGGCATCCTCCAATAGGGATGTATCTTGTAGGCAGTGATTCCCCGTTCCTTGCACTCAAGGATTTCATCTATATATTCTTGAGTGGTGGGCAAACCAAAGGAGCTGGCATATATTTTGATTTTGTCACGATACCCGCCCAGAAGTTTATAAATCGGTTGCCCCAGCGCTTTGCCGGCAAGGTCCCACAGGGCGATATCTACTGACGACAAAAGCGTTAAACCTGGTTGTTCTCCCACTGTCCGTCCATACAAATACCACAATCTTTGCCAAATCCACTCTCTATCGAAGGGGTCTCTACCCACTATCTCCCGTTTGACTGCGTTAATCGTTCCCTCAGAGATGCTTTTCCCCCAGGCAGAGATACCCTCTATGCCATCATCAGTGATGATCCTCAGCATGGTATAGGATCTTTTGCCCGTAGGGAGTGGCTTATTCCATCGCATCATTCGGGGAGACTCATATGGTTCTAAAAGGTATACTTCACACTTGACATCTTTAATTTTCATTGTTGTTTCCTCCTAATAATTAATTTTTATCAGGCTAAACCTCTATTCATAAATTGCTACTGGCTTGCCCAGTGATTTCCAGTCAATTTCAATACCCAGCCCCGGTTTTTGCGGGACGTGAAGATAGCCCTCATTATCAAGGATAGGATACTCTTTAATTCCATATTCCTCCATTGGCCATATCATTTCGGAGAACTCACAGTTCTTGATGGCACACTGGACGTGCAGATTGGCTGCATCGCTGCTTGGATATGTCATACCGTGGTGGAGCTCGCACTGCATGCCAAAAGTGTTACACATGTCAGCAATCTTCTTCACCGGAGTAATACCGCCGGTTAGATAGGTATCACAACGTACCATATCACATGCCCGACGAACCAAGTACTCAGGGATACTGAACATACTCGGTATGTTCTCGGTGGCGCAGATGGGGACACTTAGCTTTTCTCTGAGCATAATCAAGCCTTCAATGTCGTGGTCATGAACTGGCTCCTCAAACCAGTAATAATTAAGCTTTTCCAGTTCTCTACCCACCCGGAGTGCCTGTTCACGGTTAAAGCGACCACCAATGTCAAGCATCAGTGCCATGTCATCACCGACTGCTTGCCTGACTGCCCGACAAGCTTCAACTGCAATTTCAGGGCGTACATGCAGCTTGTAGGCAGTGATTCCCTGTTGCTTGCAGCGGAGAGCCTCATCAGCATAATCTTGAGGAGTGGGCAGAGCAGGATGCATACTACTGGGCAGAAAAGAACTGGCATATATTTTTATTTTGTCGCGATATGCTCCCAGAAGCTTATAAATTGGTGTTCCCAGTGCCTTGCCGGCAATGTCCCACAGGGCGATATCAGCCGTTGACAAGGCTCCTGAAGGAAATGCTAGATACCGTCCGTGATCATATAAACGCCACAACCTTTGCCAAATCCACTCTCTATCAAGTGGGTCTCTACCTACTATCTCTGGCTTAATTCCGCTGATAGTTGACTCGGCGATATCTCTACCTCCGAAAGCCAAGCCCTCTATGCCATCGTCGGTACTAATCCTGACTATAGTGAAAGCTATTTTCCCGACAGGAGCGGGTACATGTCTCATGGTAGGTGGACCAGCTCGTCGCCTTACTCTGGTGGGCTGCTCCCGGAGGTACACTTCACACTTGACGTCTTTAATTTTCATGGTTACTCTCCTAACAGTTAATGCTTTAACGTTAAGCCTATCCTAGTAACTCTTTACCGGCTTGCCCAGTGATTCCCAGTCAATCTCGACTCCAAGTCCCGGCTTCTGTGGAATGTGAAGATAGCCTTCGTCATCGAGCTCAGGATATTCTTTGAGAGCAAATCTTCTAAAGTCCGGCCATCTCATCTCGTAAAATGCACAGTTCTTAATGGCACACTGAACGTGGAGATTGGCCACATCACCGGTTGGGACCAGACCGTGATGGAGCTCACACTGTACGCCAAAGGCATCGCACATATCAGCAATCTTTTTAGCTGGAGTAATACCACCACTCATCAGGGTATCACAGCGCACCATATCAACCGCCCGGCGAACCAGGTACTCGGAGATAATGAACATGTTCCATTGAGGGACCTTCTCGGTGGCGCAGATGGGGATATTGAGCTTTTCCCTGAGCATAATTAAGCCTTCAATATCATAGTCTGGAATCGGCTCCTCAAACCAGTAAAAATTAAGTTTTTCCAGTTCTCTACCCACCCGAAGGGCGTGTTCACGGGTATAACGACCACCGGGGTCAAGCATCAGTATCATGTCATCACCAACCGCTTCTCTGACGGCCCGGCAGGCTTCAACTGCAATCTCCTGCCGGACATGTAGCTTGTAGGCGGTAATACCTCGCTGTTTACAGGAGATAACCTCCTCCACATAATCCTCGGTGGTGGGTAAACCAAATGAACTGGCATATATCCTTATTTTATCACGATATGCACCCATAAGCTTATAAATTGGCATTCCCAGTGCCTTGCCGGCAATGTCCCATAGGGCGATATCTACGGCTGACAAAACTATTGTAGTAATGGGCATGTGCCCCCATCCGGGGTCACGCAAACGCCATAACCTGTGCCAAATCCACTCCCTGTCGAAGGGGTCTCTACCAATTATTTCTTGTTTTATTTGACTAACGGCTAGTTCATTTATAGCTAAACCACCGATAACACAGCCTTCTATACCGTCATCAGTAATAATCCTCAGTATAGTGAACGGTATTTTCCCTGATAGAGCAGGCCATTTAGAGCCTGTCATTGCTTTAGGGGGCTGAGGCTGCTCTCGGAGGTATACTTCACATCTGACATCTTTAACTTTCATACCAATCTCATGGGGAGTTTAATTAAAAGGAGCTCCCAGCCAAATCATAACTGAGAGCCCCTCTTTAACCCTTTCTAGGTCTCGTCAAGTGTCAAGCCTATCTTAGTAACTCTTTACCGGCTTGCCCAGTGATTCCCAGTCAATCTCAATGCCTAGCCCCGGCTTTTGTGGAACGTGAATATAGCCTGTCATTATCCATCGTGATTAAATCTTACGTGGAGTCCTTGTATCTTATACAGCTACAGTGATTTCTGTCAAGTAAGTGGGAAGTAATAGCTCAGCGCTGGATCTCAATAATAATGGCCGACAGGTAGTGGCACTGTTTTTGTATCCTAAGTCGTTGAAAACTGGGGCGGGGAAGCCTAAAATGGTAGGTAGGAGCAAATACACAAGAAGGGAGGCTACAATGGGTAGCAAAATTAGTTTTATCTATGAAGAGCTGAAGTGGCCTGAAATTCGAGAAGTGGTTAAAGAAGACCGCGTTGTATTACTACCAACTGGCTCCATAGAACAGCACGGTCACCACCTGCCGGTGGGCACGGATTCGGCTCTGGTTACGGAGGTGTGCCGCCGAACCGCTGAGCGGATACCTGACGAAGTGTTACTAATGCCCACAGTAACTTACGGCTACGACCCTCATCACATGGACTTTCCGGGGAATATGTCAATCGAGGGTGTAACCTTCCTGCGTTATGTGCGGGATATCTTAGTAGGGCTGGCTCATCACGGGTTTAAACGGATGTTGGTCGTCAATGGGCACGGCAGTAACATGCCCTATGTGGACGCGGCAGCTCGTCAGGCTATAATCGATACCGGGGGCAAGGTTATGTGCGCGGCAGTAAGTTACTTTCATACAGCCCGTTTTATTGAGAAAGCAAAAAAGGTCAGGGAGTCAGGGACAGGGGGAATGTCTCACGCCGGTGAGGCTGAGGCCTCTCTGTACCTAGCTATGAGGCCAGAGCTGGTGGACATGAGTAAGGCGGTAGACTTTCGGGGTGCACCTGACATACCGGACAACTTCAAAAAGGAACTAATCCCGCCAGCGAACAGGTCTCGGATAGCATTTGCTCCATACTTTAGCAGTACTACCGAGAATGGTACCTACGGCGCCGCCAGCTTAGGCACAAAGGAGAAGGGCGAGCAATTGTTTGAAGCCGCTATCGAAGGGCTTATCGAGGTTATTAGGGATATGAGAAAATACCCTATGCGGGAGCGTGTTGACCACCATTAGACCGTCCAGATAGTCTGGCGGTAGGAAAAGGCATAAGGGGGTAGGTAAAGTCTTCTACACTTTTTGGGCAGGAGATGTTAAGGGGCCAACCTCTAGTTCTTTGATCCCATAAGCATGCTGGTGGGTCATCAGCTCATTATAGCTGTGTCTTATAGCGTGATCATGGTGAACACTTTCGGAGAAATTCAGCACTGCCTTTCTATTGACTGTTAGCCTTCCATCCGTTCCAGCTCTAAGCCAATGCCTTCTGAGACAATATTTGATAAATTTATCCAGTCGCTTGGACAAAGCTCTATGGTTCACAAGGTTCTCGTCGACAGTGAGTCCAAGGCTACGGAGTTTCTGGGCTTGAGAGTGGATTTCCCTAGAAAGCAGCTCCTTGCTTACCATATCGGAATTTTTCTGTGCTGCTCGCAGCAAACAACAGCTCCCTAAATGTCCCATGTTAACCACTCCAAGTTTTATTATTGCTATTTGCATAAGCTTTTCAAATTCATTCTTGGTCGGTCTCTTCAGGTTTGTCATTTCGGGTCCTATTGTAACGTGGATTCTCATTCGCCCTACAGTCATAGAATCATAGGTAATGTTGATAGGTAGAATCCTTACATCAGCTTGTGCCATAACGATGATACGACGTATCCCACTCCTTATAGGTCCGAACTGACCGTCAGGTGAGTGATCATCCTCAGGTGTGAAAAAAAGGATACCGCCCTTATCCAATATGTTTGAGAAGCAATTGAGTTGACCGTTTATCTTATTCAGCAGGAGATGTCTTATTCTTGCCGATACATGGCTTTTCAGCATTCTTAAGCCGCCCTCTTGGAGATGAAGGACACGGTAGTCATAACTTATGCAATCTTTGAGAGAAGTGTTACTGAGGTTTGAATTTACGGGAGATGGCAGAAGGCTGGCAAATTTTGTTATCCATTGCGCTTTTAGGATATCTTTCAATGCTATATTCCCTTTGTATCTATATACATCTCTAAGTATGTTACCAACTTTGCTGCGGGTCAGGCGGCTTATAGGCCGAGCCCGAAATGCAGCCATTACCGGTGACAGGTTAATAGCATACATGAGGCGCCCCCAAAAGCGAGGTAACTGAAAATAGGTGGACAGAAATCCTCGCTCAAAGACATCGTCCCTGGCAGCAAACCACATTCTGAATCGTGGGCGAAAGAGTGTTTTCCTAAAATGGAGTGTAGAGGCAACGATGATTTCGTCCAGGTTTTTCCTATGGGTAACAGCAATTATTGTTGATGGTGAGACACTGAAATTATGCAGCCCCTTAACCCGGATATCAAAGATTGCTCTTGTTCCAATGTAGAAGAAAACAGCTAGCAAATCAGTGAACAGAGTTCCTACTATGCTTAGTGCCCAGCCCCATATTTTGTTGAGAGGCGAAAATAAAGCAGTCACTTGAAAGCTCGCAACTTGTAGTCTGATATGCATAGTAACGCTAGGTATATACTTTTGTCAATCACTTGTACTCGCTGAGCCATCGAATTAGGCTTAAGGATAGCTTGATAAGCTTCCAACCAGGTGGCATAATAGCACCAAGTTTTATTGTATTAATTAAAACAGGCTGGTGAGCCAGAAAGGATATTGTTATGCAGTATAGAAAGCTGGGCAGGACAGGGCTTAAGGTTTCTGCAATCTGCCTGGGCAGTGCAACCTACGGGTACCAGGTGAATGAAACAGAGGCCATAAACATAATAAAGAAGGCGCTGGCAGCTGGTATCAACTTCTTTGATACCGCTGATATATATGCTGAAGGTAGGTCTGAGGAAATCGTGGGCAAGGCGTTAAAAAAAGGACGACACTCCGTGGTGCTGGCAACGAAGGTGGCGGGCAAGATGGGGTCGGGTGTCAATGATGCCGGACTATCGCGTAAGCATATTATGAAGGGGATAGAGGATAGCCTGCGCCGGTTGCAGACAGACTACATTGACCTCTATTATGTTCACAATGTAGATTACGAGACTCCTATTGAGGAGACATTACGTACTCTGGATGACGTGGTTCATCAGGGGAAGGTACGCTACATAGCCTGCTCTAATTTCCATGCTTGGCAGCTCTGTAAGGCACTGTGGGTGAGCGACCTTCATAATTTAGTGCGGTTTGATTGCATTCAGCCACCGTACAACTTGCTTACCCGGGACATTGAGTATGAGCTACTGCCCCTTTGTGTTAGTGAAGGGGTGGGGGTATGTGTTTATAACCCTCTGGCAGGTGGCATGCTTACCGGTAAACATGACCCGGATAAACCACCAGCCAAAGGCACTAGGTTTGCCCTTGAGCGTATAGGGCCAATGTACTATGAACGCTACTGGTCAGCCACCAACTTTGAGGCTGTAGCCCATCTCAGGCAGATTGCCGAGGAGCATGGTCGGAGTTTGGCTCAGTTTGCTCTGGCCTGGGTAGTGAATAATGAAACAATTGCCTCAGCTATCTGTGGGTCCACTTCACCTAAGCAATTAGAAGAGAACGTCGGGGCGGCTGAAATAGAATTATCAGCCGAAGAGCTTACCGCCTGCGATGGCGTATGGCAGCAGCTTAGGCCACCTAGATTCTTCTACGCAAGGTAGTAGCCATTGCTTGCTACCTGATTATTTCCTCCTAAAGTGCTCTCAAGTATTGTCGTTCATACCTATAGTGTGTCCTCTTGTTTGACAAATGGCAATAGGAACAGCGCTTCGACCGCATCTTTTATATGCTCCATCGTGCTAGTAGTCCTACATTTGACAAAAAATATGACTAATGGTAATCTATCGGTGGGAGTAGTGACCATGTCAACGTCAAGAAAATTATCTGGATTATATCTATTTTGATGCTTTGGAAGAAGTTTAACCAGGAGCTATTGGAATAATACGTTAAAACGGATTTCAAGATGAACATCAAAAATAGATTATATATGAGTGCCGGGATTTCAATTATCTTGGTTGTAACCCTCTTTTCTTTGGTTTTAGTGACGTCAGGCAGAATAGCCCAAGGAAGCAAAAAACATGAGCTATTGTATGCTGTCCGTGGGGGTGTATCAGAGCTTGATATAATCACATATGACTATCTGCTACACCGCGAAAAACGAATGGAGCAGCAATGGAATTCAAAATATAATTCCCTGGCGGTGGTTCTGGAAGAAGCAGCAGCAGAAGGAACTGAACTGCCGGAATCAATACTTGCCGGCTACACCTCTTTTGGTGATTTATTCTCACAGGTAACTGCAAATTACGAAAACACTCAAAAGCTTATTCAAGAAAAAGCTTCCCAGGAAGAGATTGATGCCGCTATCGGGCTAGAAGAAAGATTAGTGGCTCAGCTACTAATAACATCACATTCAGTAATCACTGATGCTTCTAGACTTGCTGCAGGGGCACAGACTGAAGTAATGGACGCTCAAAGATTAGCTGCAAACTTGACTGTAGTCTTGATGGTAATTCTTGTTGTTACTGTGACAACTTCGTCGCTCCTTGTTGCTAGAAGTATCTCAAAACCACTGGATGAACTAATCAAAGGGGCGGAAATAATTGGTAAAGGAGATCTCAAACATAAGGTTGAGGTCAAAAGCAAAGACGAGCTTGGCGGATTGGCTACTGCATTTAATAAAATGACGGAAAGCTTGAAAAAAGTCACTGCTTCGCGTGATGAGTTGGATAGAGAAATCACCGAGCGGAAGCGGGCTGAGAAGGAACTTAGAAAATCTAATGAAGAGCTTCAGGCGGCTGAGGAGGAACTACGCGCTGCCAATGAAGAGCTAGTACAGACTCAGGAGGAACTGGTGCGCCGGGAGAAACTGGCTATTCTGGGGCAACTGGCTGGTGGGGTGGGTCACGAGCTGCGCAACCCTCTGGGTGCCATCAAGAATGCTGCCTACTTCCTCAATATGGCGCTGGAACAGCCCGAGCCGGAGGTAAAGGAGACTCTGGACATACTTGACAGAGAAATAACCACATCGGAAAGAATTATCAGCAGCCTCCTTGACTTCGCTCGTCCCAAGCCTCCAACCCGGCAGAAGGTGGATATCAATAGTGTCGTCCAGGAGGCGCTGTCTCGCGCTGGCGTGCCGGGGAATGTCAAGGTAGTAAGTCAGCTAGATGAGACGTTGCCAGCCATTCTAGCCGACTCCGACCAACTGGGTCAGGTCTTTGGCAACATCATCCTCAACGCCGTTCAGGCTATGCCTGAGGGTGGCCAGTTAGTGGTCAAGTCTGAAGTCCCTAGCCCGGAGTGGGTGGCTATCTCTTTTGCCGATACGGGGGCGGGTATCCCCAAGGGAGACCTAAAGAAGCTCTTTGAGCCACTCTTCACCACCAAGGCTAAGGGGATTGGGCTGGGGCTGGCAGTCACCAAAACCATCGTTGAAGGACATAGAGGCACCATCGAGGTGCAGAGTGAAGTTGGGAAAGGGAGCACCTTCACCGTAAAGCTGCCCATTGGTGGAGAGGAGGAGAAATAACATAGAGAAGAAAGCTAGCATCCTGATGGTGGACGACAATATTAGCCTCTGCAAGACTATATCCTTTGTTCTGAGCCGAAAAGGCTATGCTGTCACCATTGCCAAAGATGGGCCGGAGGCTATTGAGAGGGTCAGGGAGATGCCCTTCGATATGATTTTTATGGACATCAAGATGCCTCTCATGGACGGAGTGGAGACCTATAAAAGAATAAAGAAGATTAAGCCCCAAGCCGTGGTAGCGATGATGACCGCCTACGCAGTGGAAGACCTGGTTCAGGAGGCGCTGGAGGAGGGAGCTTACGGGATAATCTACAAGCCTCTGGACATCGAAAAGGTGGTGGCTCTAATCGAGAGGGCAAGGGAGACCAATCAAGGGGCACTCGTCCTGGTGGTAGATGATGACCCGGGGACCTGTGTCACCTTGAAAAATATACTGAGTAAGAGGAGCTACAAGGTGGGCATCGCTAACACTGGCGAAGAGGCAATCGCCATGGTGCAGAAGAAAGCCCATGACATCATCTTCATTGATATGAAGCTGCCGACCATAAATGGTTTGGAGACTTACCTGACCATCAGAGAGATCAACTCGGAGGTGGTGGCCATCATGATGACTGCCTACCGGCAGGAGATGGCTGAGCTGGTGGAAGAAGCCCTGCGCAATTCTGCCTATACTTGTCTCTACAAGCCTCTTGATATGAAAAAATTACTCACCTTGGTCGACGAGATCCAGGAGAGGAAATAAAATGCGGCTGATTAAGAGGAAAGGAAAGATAGGCGAGAAAGCGAGCATCCTTATCGTCGACGATAATGGGAGCGACTGTAGGAGCCTGTCGCTCATATTTGGTAAGAAGGGCTATAAGGTAGAGACGGCCGGGACAGGGCGAGAGGCTCTAGAAAAGGTGCAGGGGAGATTCTTCAATGCGGCTCTCCTGGACGTTAGGCTACCCGATATGGAAGGGACAGAGCTATTAGTGCCATTGAAGAAAATACACCCTGATATGGTCATTATCATGATCACCGCCTATGCTTCTCTGGAAACGGCAACGCGGGCTCTGAATGAGGGGGCATCAGCCTATCTTACCAAGCCTTTAAAGATGGATGAGGTGTTGGCTACAATCGGGAATGCCCTTGAGAAGCAGCACTTAACAATAGAGAACAGAAGGCTGTACCAGGAAGTTCAGCAAGAACTTATTGAGCGCAAGCAGGCCGAGGAGGCACTGCGGGAAGAAAGAGATAGGGCACAAAAGCATCTTGATGTTGTCGGAGTTGTGCTCGTAGCTGTTGACGCCAATCGGAAGGTTACCCTTATTAATAAAAAGGGTTGCGAGATTTTGGGATGCAAAGAAGAAGAGATTATTGGCAAAGACTGGTTTGATAATTTTCTTCCAGAGAGAACTAAGGATGAGGTAGTAGCCATTTTTGATAAGTTGATGGCTGGGAAAATTAAGTCGGGTGAGTATTATGAGAGCCCGGTCTTAACCAGGACTGGTGGGGAGATATTTATTGCCTGGCACAATACTGTATTAACCGATGAGACGGGTAAAATTATTGGTGCCCTTAGTTCAGGGGAAGACATCACCGAGCGCCGGCTACTATGGACAAAAATGGTTGAATACGAAGAGTTGAACAAGCTCAAGACTAACCTTCTTTCCACCGTCTCCCACGAGCTACGCACCCCACTGGCTAGTATCAAGGGTTACTCCACCATGCTCCTGGACTATGACAAGAGACTGCCGCATGATGAGAAACGGCAGCATCTGGAGTCTATTGATAGGGCGACCGATAGGCTCACTGAACTCATTGACCACCTGCTGGACATGTCCCGACTGGAAGCGGGGCTGCTCCGACTGGATGTGGGGCTCACTAGTATTGAACAGCTAATTCAGGATGCGGTGGCTGAGGCACGGCTACGGTCACCGGGATACCGGCTGAGGGTTAAGGCGAAAGGGAAACTACCGGCATTGAAGATGGACGTCAGACGCATCCGTCAGGTGTTGGATAACCTACTGGACAACGCTTGCAAGTATTCAAAGAAGGGAACTGAGGTGCTGGTTCGGGCTCAGACGAAGGCACACGAGTTGGAGATTAGTGTTACTGACCACGGGAGAGGAATACCAGCTGCTGATATAGATAGGGTGTTCGACCGTATGTATCGTATCGAGCAACGGCTGGCTCAGGACCCGGGTGGTTTGGGTCTGGGTCTGGCATTGTGCAAGGCACTGGTAGAGACCCATCGGGGTCGAATATGGCTGGAGAGTACGGAGGGAATAGGCACTACCGTCTACTTCACACTACCTCTGGTTACCGAGGAGGAATTGCCCCATGATGAAAAGGAACCGTAAGGACATTGTTTTAGTGATAGAGGACGAGGTTGACGTCCGCAAATTCGCATCCCGGGTGCTGACCCTGGAGGGATTTACCGTCCTTGAGACCGATAACGGTGAGCAGGGCCTGAAACTGGTACGGAAGAATAAATGTGCTCTGGTGCTTCTGGATTTGAGGTTGCCAGGGCGGGATGGATGGTTCGTGTTGAAGAAAATGAAGGAAGATCCAGCACTCCGTGATGTCCCAGTAATTGTGTTCACTGCCTCCGCTGGTGTACCGCAGCGAGAGAGAGCCTTGCACATGGGTGCTGTGGACTACCTGATTAAACCCCTGAGTGCAGCGGCTATTAGGGATAGCGTAGCCCGTGCCGTGAAGCCGCAGAATAGTGGAATTTAGCTATGCCGCTCCGAAAAGCCTCTTTATTGGTAGTCGATGACGATATTCGCATGTTGCGCCTCATGACGCGTATCCTAGAGCTGGAGGGCTACTGGGTACTCACTGCCGGCGATGGGGAAGCCGCCCTTGACGTGTTTAATGAGGAGACCCCAGATCTGGTTTTGCTGGACGTCATGATGCCCGGTTTAGACGGATACACTGTGTGTCAGCGCATTCGTGAATTTTCACAGATACCGATAATTATGGTTACCGTCAAGGGCAATGATGAGGAGAAGGTTAAAGGACTTGATGCCGGTGCCGACGACTACGTGACTAAGCCCTTTTCTTCTAAGGAGCTAGTAGCCCGGGTGAGAGCAGTGCTGCGCCGCACGAAGCTCTGGGATGAGCGTCCTGAGCCTGCCTTCCATTACAATGACCTTGTTATAGACTTTGCCCATCACAGGGTGAGTCTGGCGGGGAAAGAAGTAGACTTAACTGCTACCGAGTACAGGTTGCTGTCTTATCTGGCACGCAACACGGGGCGGGTGCTCACTCCTGCCCAGATACTGGAAACGGTCTGGGGAAAGGACTACATCGGTGAGCACCATCTCTTGAGAGTTAACATCGCCAGGCTGCGGCAGAGTCTGGAAGACGATGCTAAAGCACCACGATTCATCGCCACCAAGATTGGTATCGGATATATGTTCTTAAGGTCATCCTAGTTGCCAAGTATCTGTCTCATATAAAGCCTTCCTCCGGGGAGGGCTTTTTTATTTTGGTTGCTATCCTCTCTGTTGATTCCCCCATAACGGTCATTTTGTGACGCCAATGTTACACCCTGAGCTACCCCTGTGATGTTGATGTGATGCCCTCCCTCTATTCTGATACTAGAGACAGAAAAGAGGGCGGTTCGATGCCCCGGAGCAATGGCATAAGCAGGAAACTTAAGTGGATTTCCCCTTTTTCTGTAATTATGCTCACTGCGAGGTGCGAAGTGACCATGTTACGTGACACTCTAGTTCTCGGTGTGCATGACTATGTGAGGAAGCCGTTCAGCACAAGCGAACTCTTGGCTCGCATTAAGGCAAAGCTGAGACGCGTGAGTTTGAAAAAGCAAAAGTAGTTTAGACAGAGAATAATAATGATTAAAATTGCTATCAGGTTTCAAAACAATATAGTTATGGTATTTGATAAGAGTGGGGAACAAATCCCTAGATATCAGGGGCAATACGGAAAGGTGAAGGAAAGCATCTTAAGAGATGCCCCACCAGAAGCAATATTTGCTCATGGTTTAACTGATTCGGGCACATTACGAAAAGTTCCAGGAGAGGAATGGTAACCAAATTTATCCTTTTCTCCTGCCCGTCTTATTTTTATATCGGGATTTCCCGCTTCAACTCTTAATAGGGGCTTACCCGGTTCTCATTGTCGTGTGGGGAATGATAATTCCCTTTGTTCTGTTCTTCTGCCTTGGATAGTACAGCAGAGTGAAAGCGATTAGTTTAATTAATTTTGTGTAGACTATTGACATTTGAGAAAAAATAGTTTATCGTTCATAAACAAAAAGGGAGGTTGATGAATGCAAGCCTATTGTATGAAATGCCGGACCAAAAGGGAAATGAGGAATACCAGAAGCATAGTTATGAAGAATGGTAAGCCGGCAACTCAGGGTGTGTGCCCCGTATGCGGGACCAAGATGTTCAGAATAGGGAAGGGTTAAAGCTAGTATCGTATCTATCTGAATCACCGGAAAGGCTGGGTATCTGGGAACAGATACCCAGCCTTTTTTGTTGCCCATCACACATGATGGACAACTGTGAGATTTTAGAGCCTTGTCAAGCTCAGAGCGAGGGTATATAATGCGAGCTAACCTGAGTAGACTCTAATTATAGCTAGGGAAATTGGGACTGAAAGGTTTCCGAGGCGCTACAGCATAAGGCTGGCAGCAGGAACTAGTTTTGAACTTGTTAGAGGCATTGACAACAGTCGAGCAGGAGTGTAGTATAGCCACAATAATTGACACGGGGAATCCCGGTTAAAAAAAAGGAGGTGACTTAATGTCAACAAATGCTAAAAGGGCTATTACTTGGTTAGTGTTTGCGGGAGGGCTTGTTCTTGGTATAGTAGGATGGACGAACGTTGCATATTCACCCATTATAGGCACCATTATTTTTGTTTGCTTTTTGGTTGTTTCCATTGCACTTAGGATATTGTGGGGTCTTAAAAAAGGGGAATAATAGAAACCCTTGATACACAGTACTGTATATTTGGCTGTTAACCAGTCCAATAACATAAATCCAGTGCCTGCCGTTACTAAAAACATCTACCATTAGATAGTATAGTTGGGAGGGAAAATTATGAAAGACACATTTCTAACGGCACGTTGGAACAACATTGTGTCAATAGTGTTCGCACTAATAGCGGCGGTATATGTCATTGTTGTTCTAACAAGCCCAGTCCTGGGAAACCAAGCAAGCTTTACAGGCCTTGTCATTATCGGGGGTATTGCCTGTGCATTTGGTGAAACGCGCAGCGCCGTGCGGTTCAAACGGACCAAGTGGAGAATGAAAAGGTTTACTCATCCTATTACAATCATTGGGAGCTTACTTGGCATTGCTGCTTTACTCCTGATTATATTTACTTACAAGGGCACAAACATTTGGTTCATTACGGGATACACAACGGCTTTCACGGTGCTTGCCGTCATTGTCTTTCTTCTATTTGGGCTTAACATTATGCGGAATGCCATATTAAAGTAATAATCTTGCTGTACTTTTTAGCTTATTTAACGAACACCCGAAATGTACAATGAGCTTGTTTGAAAAATTGTCTATATTGTTAATTCCTTGTGTCTTGTCAATCTTGGGCTGAGGGTATATAATGCTGTCCATTACGAGTAGGCTCTAATCATAGCTAGGGAAATTAGGAGGTAAGGTTATGCCTGAGGCATTTCTGGTAGCACAAGACCTTCATAAGAGCTTCAATGAAACTAAGGCGGTCAACGGTGTTTCATTCACCATCTATAAGGGCGAAATCTTTGGTCTTCTGGGACCCAATGGTGCCGGTAAGACCACGACTATACGTATGCTGTCTACGGTTCTGGAGCCAGACCACGGTGATGCCACATTAGGCGGCTATTCCATACGGCATAATGCCGATGCTGTTCGTAGCCTCATCGGGGTTTGTCCTCAAGAGTTAGCCCTCTACGAAGACCTTTCCGCTATTGATAATTTGGTCTTCTTTGGTCGGATGGTGGGACTAAATGGTAAGGAGGCACGGGCTCAGTCTAGGGCTAATCTGG
>JAUXAP010000009.1 GCA_030619865.1 Dehalococcoidia bacterium
CGTCAGGAAATTAGTGAATTACTTCAGCGCCAAGTCAAAGACCCGCGGCTTGGCAATTTTATTACGGTGACCGCGGTTTCCACCTCTCCTGACCTGAGATATGCTAAGGTATTCGTCAGTCGTATAGGTAGCGAGGGGAAAAAGCAAGAGACACTAAACGTATTAGCTGCTGCTGCCGGTTTCTTCCGTAAAGAGCTGGCTAGGCATCTGAAGCTACGACGTATTCCTGAACTAAGCTTTCAGTGGGATGATTCTATTGAGCGAGGAACCCATCTTCTAGAGCTGATTGATGGGGTTACTGTAGATAAAGACAGTGAAGTTAAAGCCGGGAGTGAGGGAGAGTCGACAGGCTAAGATGACACTCCAGCATCAGGGTTAATGGTGGATGGCATACTAAATATTAATAAGCCTCAGGGTAAGACCTCTTTTAGTATTGTAGCCATGGTGAAACGGTTGACTGGAGAGCAGCGCGTTGGACATGCTGGTACCCTTGACCCAATGGCTACAGGCGTTTTACCTATTTGTCTTGGTCGGGGAACACGGGTTATCGAGTTTTTGGTAGATGCTACTAAGACTTACCGAGCTCAAATTGAATTGGGTTTAGCTACAGATACCTATGATGCCACTGGTAAGATTACCTACAAGGGAGACACTTCCCGGATTACTCGGAAGCGGTTGGATTCAGCACTTGCTTCCTTCTGTGGTTTGATACAGCAGACCCCTCCAATGTATAGTGCCGTGAAATATCATGGTAAGCCACTTTATAAATTGGCACGGGCTGGCATTAATGTTAAAAGGAAAAGCAGACTGGCTAAAATCCACCAATTGAAGCTTGTAGACTGGCAACCACCTATAGTCACTATAGAGGTAGTCTGTGGTAAGGGTACCTATATCCGTTCACTAGCTCATGATTTAGGGCAAGTCTTGGGCTGTGGGGCTAATGTGAAGAGCTTGACCCGCTTGAAGTGTGGTCTTTTTGATATAAACGACGCCGTTTCAGCACCTCAACTTGAGGATGCCTTTCGCTATGGCTATTGGCAGCACTTTATTTATCCCCCAGATATTGTGCTTTTACACTGGGCAGCTATGATTGTTAGCGATGACACGGGACAGGTTATAAGGAATGGGCGCCCTATTAGTTGCCTTGAGCAGCACTCTCCAGAATGGTCTTCTCTTGAGAATCGTTGTCGTGTCTATACCCCTGATGGTTGCTTCTTAGGTATGCTACGCTTCGACCCTGAAAGAAGGCAGTGGCAACCGGAGAAGGTTTTTCTATAAATGAATCTCAATTTTGGTGAATAATTGGTAAATGTAAGCTAAAAAGGTCTTGATAGCTTGTGCCCAAACTTGACAGCTTGCGTATAATAGGGATATAGTTCAACCGATTGTTAAAAAGGAGGTAACAGGAAGTGCAAGCATATTGTTTTAAGTGCAGAAGGAAAGTGGAGATAAGAAACCCCCAAAGTGTTATTCTGAAGAATAAGAGGCCAGCTACGCGGGGGGTTTGCCCATCGTGCGGGACCAAAGTATTTAGAATTGGTAAAAGCTAATTAGTAGTAGCTGATTTCGCTGGTGCTAAAGGTAGAATACCTCTCAGTAGATAGCTACTGAGTTGGGTCAGATGAGGTATTTATATTAACCTTTGCAGCGGGAAAGTAAGTTTTTGATTAATGCCTCGGATTGAGGGTCCGAACCTGATGGCAGGTAGTATTATCTGGCCAATATTGTGAATAGGGCGCTAGCCAGAGGTAGCCCTTTTATAATGCGACTTAGGTGCTGGGAGCAGCACAGTCAGTTAAGCAATGGTGCGCTCATCCTTTACGAGCACTTTTTAGATTAACTTCAATATGAAAGTGTACTATTGCCTAAAAGGGTATGGGCTGGAAAATTAAAGACCGCTTTTCATCCTTTTTGAAAGCTGTGACAGCAATTTATCCGATGATACTGGTCGGCGAAAATAAATCATAACTGGAGTAAGTCTCTCGTGGTAACTTTCCCGCTATTAGAAAGGAGAGTGATTGAATCTTGAGTAGTATAAATGTAGCCATAATAGGAGTAGGTAACTGTGCTTCATCACTGATTCAGGGTGTTTACTTCTATAAGAAAGCTAAGGAGACTGAGTTCGTACCTGGGCTTATGCATGTTAATCTGGGGGGATACCATATAAGCGATATAAATTTCGTAGCTGCCTTTGATATTGATAAGAACAAGGTTGGAAAAGACTTAGCCGAGGCGATTTTTACCCTACCTAATAATACCTTTAAATTTGCTGAGGTGCCGATTACAGATGTTAAAATTCAGCGAGGTATGACCCATGATGGTTTGGGTAAGTATCTGTCGCAGATAATACAGAAAGCACCGGGCTCAACGGTTGATATAGTTAAAGTCCTTAAGGAAACTCAAACCGATGTGGTGATTAACTATCTACCAGTTGGTAGCGAAGAGGCAACTAAATGGTATGTTGAGCAGGTGCTAGAGGCTGGCTGTGGCTTTATTAACTGTATCCCGGTTTTTATTGCCCGGGAGAAGTACTGGCAGGGACGCTTTGAAGATAAGGGACTTCCAATTATTGGGGATGACATAAAATCCCAGGTTGGAGCCACTATTGCCCACCGTGTTCTTACCAGGCTGTTTAGGGACCGTGGGGTTAAGCTACTGCGGACCTACCAATTAAATTTCGGTGGTAATACTGACTTCCTTAATATGCTAGAGAGGGAACGCCTTGAGTCTAAGAAAATATCCAAGACTAACGCTGTCACCTCTCAGCTAGACTATAAGCTTGACCCTGGTGATGTTCATGTCGGCCCCAGTGACTATGTTCCCTGGCTGACTGACCGTAAGTTTTGCCATATCAGAATGGAAGGGCAAACCTTTGGCGATGTTCCTCTGGATTTGGAATTAAAGCTTGAAGTGTGGGATAGTCCTAACTCAGCCGGGGTGGTTATTGATGCTATCAGGTGCTGTAAACTTGCCCGAGACCGGGAATTAAAAGGAGCACTGGTAGCTCCCTCAGCCTACTTTATGAAATCACCGCCTGTTCAATATACTGATGACGAAGCTCACCGGATGGTGGAAGAGTTTATCGCTAGTACCACACAGAGTAAGAAGCAAGGCTCTTCTCCAAGAACCTAATTAAATTAAATTGTGGCGAACTGCATTTTCAGCGAAGGTTAAAGTCGGCGTAGGGGCTGATTTACTGAAAAAATGCTAACAAGATTTCAGCAGTCTTAATGGGGGAGGTTTTGGATAGCTACCTATGAAGATAGCATTGGTCTCTCCTTATGACTTTGCTTACCCGGGTGGTGTTACCAATCATATTTCCGCATTAGAGCAGCACTTTACTCGAATGGGTCACCAGGTCAAGGTTATTGCTCCCGCATCTAGAGCAGTCTCCACTTTTGGTGACAGGTTTATACCCATAGGCAGACCTTACCCTTTTCCTAGCAGCGGTTCCGTCGTTCGCGTTCCCGTATCGCTAAGGTTAGGCTCGGCAATAAAAACTACTCTCAGTGAAGAGAACTTTGATATTATCCACCTCCATGAGCCCTTTATGCCTATGCTCTGTAGCGCTGTGCTCCGTTTTTCAAATACAGCTAATGTAGGCACCTTTCATGCTTGCCAGGGTAAGCCCGGCTATAATTGGGCGAGACCTATCAGTAGTTGGATGATACGTAGGCGTCTTCACAAGCTTGATGGTAGAATTGCAGTGTCTAAAGCAGCTATGGGATATGCTAACAAGTATGTCCCTGGATATTACGAGATTATCCCTAATGGTATAGATTTGGAGTGGTTTAACCCTGATGCAGCCCCCATTGATAGATTCTGTGATGGCAAACTAAATATTCTATTTGTTGGCCGTCTAGAAAAACGGAAAGGCTTGAACTATTTGCTTGAGGCTTATAAGCAGGTTAAACAGGAAATATCTAACTGCCGCCTCATAATAGTTGGTCCTGGCACCATACTGCGTAGGAAGTATGAGAGACAGGTTAAGAAAAACGGCTTGAAGGACGTTACTTTTGCTGGCTATGTAGCTGCTGAGGAGTTACCCAGATATTATAAGACAGCTGATATTTTTTGTTCCCCCGCCACTGGCCACGAAAGCTTTGGTATTGTTTTGCTTGAGGCTATGGCGGTGGGTAAGCCAATTGTTGCCTCTGATATAGAGGGTTATGCTAGTGTGATGGCTCACGGGGTTGAAGGACTATTAGTGCCACCAAAAGATAAAGAAAAATTAGCTCAGGCGCTGATTTCTCTTCTGACTGATGAATCACTGCGGCAGCAAATGGGAACCAAGGGTAGACTTAAAGCAGCGGAGCATGGCTGGGAACACATAGCCCAGAGGGTATTGGACTATTATGGTGAGGTGCTAAATAAAACTCGGGGAAGGAATGATTCCGAGGATTTAAAGCTATCTCAGCTTAAGTAAAAAGTGGGAGACAGCCTGGGTGGTGCTGTGTCAGAAAAGCGAGTTCAATGAGTAAGTTATCCGAATTTCGTAAGACCGGGGCCTATTATCTTACCAAATCGGTAGTCCGACTTTTGGTTAAAACGTCTATAACCCCCACCACTATAACATTCTTTGGTTTTTTATTGACTTTGGGCGCGGCAGCGCTGATTATTACAGCACATCTTCTTGCCGCCGGCTTTGTGGTTCTTGTTGCTGGTTTGTTTGATATGCTGGATGGGGCACTGGCTCGCAGCACTAATCGGGCTACCCATTTTGGTGCTTTTCTTGATTCTACACTTGACCGTTTAGCTGAGGCAGTGCTGCTGCTTAGCATTTTATTCCTGTATGCTGGGGAGCAGTCAGTTACTGGGATTTTACTTGTTGGTGCTGCCTTGCTTGGTTCACTACTGGTGAGCTATATCAGAGCTAGAGCTGAGGCACTAGGCCTGGAGTGTCAGGTGGGATTGTTTACTCGGCCAGAGAGGGTCATTGTGCTGGCGTTGGGGCTTTTGCTAAGCCAGCTAGCTAATGCCCTAATTATCGCCTTAGCTATCATAGTGGTATTTAGTTTTATTACTGCCGGCCAGAGAGTACTTTATGTGTGGCAACAAACAAGAATTAGGTAACTTAACGCAGGAGGGGAAATAATGCCAGTTATTGCTGTTATTGGAGCTCAATGGGGAGATGAGGGGAAGGGTAAGGTAGTCGACTTGCTTGCTCAGAAGGCAAGAATGGTAGTTCGTTTTTCCGGTGGTGATAATGCTGGGCATACCGTCGTTAATCCCTATGGTGAGTTTAAGCTGCATCTTATTCCCTCCGGGATTTTTTATCCGCGCGTGGTTTGTATTATTGGTAACGGGGTGGTGATTAACCCCTCGGTGCTAATGGATGAGATAGCTCAACTTAACCAGCGTGGCGTGGATACTACCAATCTCTTTATCAGTGACCGGGCTCACTTGATTATGCCGTATCATACCCTCCTTGATGGTTTGGAGGAGGAATCACGAGCTGGAAAGGCAATAGGCACGACTCGTAAAGGTATCGGCCCTGCTTTTACCGATAAAGCAGCCAGATTGGGTATTAGAGCTGGCGACCTTCTAGATAAAGAAGTATTACTGGAACGACTTCGTTTTGTGCTCGACTACAAAAACACTATTTTGACCAAAATTTATGGGGCTAGCCCTCTGTCATTGGATGAAGTGTATACTCAGTATTGTCAGTATGGGGAGCGTTTAGCTCCTCATATTCGCGAGACAACCATAATGCTGGAGGAAGCGTTGAATAGGGAGGAATTGGTTCTATTAGAGGGAGCCCAGGGGACTTTGCTTGACCCTGACTTCGGCACTTATCCCTATACTACCTCTTCCTCACCGCTAGCGGGGGGAAGCTGTGTAGGCGCCGGTCTGGGTCCTGCCAGGGTTAGTCGTATCCTGGGTGTATTCAAGACTTATTGTACCAGAGTCGGCGGCGGCCCGATGCCTACTGAATTGAAGGATGAAACTGGTGATTTGATTCGGGAACAAGGTCACGAATATGGCACTACTACCGGCAGACCCCGCCGCTGTGGTTGGTTTGACGCTGTGGCGGCTCGCTTTAGCACCCGGATTAATGGCTTTACCGGGGTAGCACTTACCCGCCTCGATGTGCTTGATACCTTACCTCGTCTCAAGATATGTGTGGGCTATAAACTAGATGGGAATACTATTGATTATTTCCCGGCTAATGTAGCCGCTTTAGGAAGGTGTCAACCTATCTGTGAGGAGTTACCTGGCTGGCAAACTCCCATCAGCCATATTCGGGAGTATGAGCAGTTGCCGCTCAAGGCTCAGCAATATGTAACTAGGCTGCAAGAACTAACTTCCTGCCCGATTAACCTCATCAGTGTAGGACCAGAGCGAGAGCAAACGATTATGGTGAGCAGCATCTTATAAATAATATTGGATAGAGATGGAATTAAAAACCGTCCAGACAATTGATACTGATGTTTTAGTGATTGGTGGTGGTGGGGCAGGGTTAAAAGCCGCTATTGAAGCCAGGAAATATGACCTCGGTGTATTGTTACTCTCTAAGTCCCCAGTAGGTTATAAGAACAATACGGCTATTGCTGGGGGCGTGTTTGCTGCCTCAGGTATCGCTAAGAATCCTAACGACTCTGCAGAATTACATTACCAAGATACTGTTACTGCTGGGCGTTTCGTTAATGACCGGAAACTGGTGGAGGTTATGGCGCGTGGAGCCACCCAGCAGGTCCATGATTTAATGGAGTTTGGCGTCAGGTTCTTGAGGTCAGATGATAAGTTGAGGATATGGCATGGTCCTGGTCATACTTATCCTCGTAGTGTTATTAGTGAAGGAAAAGGTATCGGCCTTACTAAACCTATGCGTGACTATGCTGCAAGCAGAGGTGTCCAGTTTAGAGAGGGTATCTTGGTAACCAAGTTATTGAAGGCGGGTGACATGGTTGTTGGGGCGTTGGGGATAGACAATAGCGGGCAGGTACTGGTCATTAACGCTAAGTCCACCATCTTAGCCACTGGCGGGGCGGGAGACATCTACCTTAGGAATGATAACGCTGTGGGGTCAACCGGAGACGGCTATGTTTTAGCCTACGAAAGTGGCGTTTCTTTGCGGGATATGGAGTTTGTCCAATTCTACCCTGCTGCCGTGGGGAAATACGGGAGGAGACCCTGGGGCTACGTGAGGTTCTGCCCGGCCGGTGGAACTTTCAGGAACTCTTTAGGTGAGGACATCATGGAAAAATACGGGATAAGAGAGTTCACCTTTATGACCAGGGATATGGTGTCCAGAGCCATAATGGCTGAGGTAGCTGAAGGTAGAGGTATTGGTGACTACGTGGTTGCCGATTATAGCAAGATACCGAAGGATGAACTCAGAAGGCTTCGTCAGGTTATGCGGGATAGACATTATTCAGAGAAGGTTCTACTGGCACCTACTGTTCACTTTTTTATGGGTGGGGCGAAAATAAACGAAAATTGCGAGACTGAACTCGATGGTTTATATGCGGCTGGAGAAGTTTGTGGTGGGGTTCATGGGGCGAACCGACTGGGTAATAACGCTCTCCCTGAGATGTTTGTTTTCGGTGCGATTGCTGGGAATAGTGCTGCTGGTAAGGCATCAAAAATGAAAAGAGTGTCTGCTCCCCGGGGTGAGGTGCGAGCTGAAGTGGAAAGGTTGAAAGAGATAACCTCGCATCGAGGGAGAGAAGATCTGGGGGAGATGAAGCAGTCATTGAAGCGAACGATGTGGGATAAAGTAGGGGTAGTAAGGAGTAAGGAAGGCTTATTGAAGGCACAACGGGAGATACTTTCCTTACGGGAGCGATTGAAGAAAGTACCGCTGAAAGACTATCGGCAATTACCTCAAGCAATTAAGCTGGCTAATATGTTAACTGTTGCCGAGATGGTGTGTAGGGCAGCATTAGAGAGGACTGAGAGCCGAGGGGCTCATTATAGGGTTAACTATCCTGAACAAAATGACGAGCAGTGGCTGAAAAACATATATGTCACCTGTGAAAACGGGGATATGACACTACTGAGTGTGCCGGTAGCAACCAAGGGTGAAAAAAATTAAACCAGACTAATTCCCTATACCCCTATACCGGTAGGTCAATTTGGTAGTTTTTCAGCGTATCTTTAATGATGCTGGCTGATTTTTCATCTGGCTCGACAAGAGGTAAACGTGGTTTTCCCACATTGAAGCCCACATGGTTAAGGGCATATTTAACTGGGCTAGGGTTGGAAACAACAAACAGGACTTTAAATAGGGGCAGTAGATGGCGGTGAATACGGGCAGCTTCATCAGCCCTGCCGTTAATAAAGCTATTAATCATTTCACTGATTTGTTTGCCAATAAGGTGGGAGGCAACGCTGATTATCCCATAGCCGCCCATGGCTAGTATAGGTAGGGTCTCATTATCATTACCGCTCCAGACGAGAAAGTCCTCTCTGGTGTTGCTGATTATCTTGCTAATTTGATCGAAGTTACTACTGGATTCCTTTATTCCAATAATATTATCAATTTTGCTTAATCTGATAGTAGTATCGGCTGATAGATTAATAGCGGTGCGTGAAGGCACATTATACAGGATACAGAGTAGCTTGGTACTCTGAGCAATGGTCTTGAAGTGCTGGTATAGGCCTTCCTGAGTAGGTTTATTATAGTAGGGGACTACCAGCAGGCATGCATCCACCCCAATTCGCTCGGCTTCTTTGGTTGCCTCTAAGGCTTCGGATGTATTATTACTGCCGGTGCCAGCTACTACTACCCCTCGCTCACCCACAACTGATTTAATCTCAGCAAACAGGCGATATTCCTCCTCTCGGACAAGGGTAGGAGATTCCCCTGTTGTACCCACCACTAGTAATCCATTGCTCCCTGAATCAAGCAGAGCTGAAGCTAACCTCTTGGCTTGCTCATAATCAACCTCTCCCTTTTCGTTAAATGGAGTTACCATCGCTGTTAGTAATCTTCCTATCTTTTTCATTGTTCTACTCTCCTGGGTGTACCCATTCTCGTTTAATCATTTCCTCGGCAATCTGGATTGTATTTAGAGCTGCCCCCTTACGCAGATTATCGGCGACAACCCACATAACTAAACTGTTTGGTTGAGAAACATCCTGGCGAATGCGCCCGACAAAAACCTCATCAGTATCGGCGGCTGACCAGGGCTGAGGGTAAAGACTAACTAACGGGTCATCTAATACTTTGACCCCTGGTGCCTGGGCAAGAATACGCCGTGCCTTATCGGTAGACATAGACTGGGGAAATTCTACATGTATAGCCTCGCCATGTCCTATAAATACCGGGACTCGCACACAAGTAGCCGAAATAGCTATATCAGGAGCATGCATTATCTTTCTCGTTTCCTCTACCATCTTCCATTCTTCTTTAGTATAGCTGTTATCCAGAAACACATCTATCTCTGGCAGTACATTAAAGGCTATTTGGTGAGGGTAGACATGGGGGATAGTAGTCTGCCCATCCAGTACCTGCTTGGCTTGTGCTGTTAGTTCTTCCACTGCTGCTGAACCGGTGCCTGACACTGACTGATAGGTGTCAACGATAATGCGTTTGATAGGGTTGACCTTGTGCAGTGGGTATAGAGCCACTACCATTTGAATAGTGGAGCAATTGGGATTAGCTATGATTCCATTATGCCGTTTAATATCTTCAGGATTAACCTCAGGCACTACCAGAGGCACATTACGTTCCATTCTAAAGGCGGAGCTGTTATCGATAACTACAGCGCCTGATTCGGCGGCTATAGGTGAGAAGTAACGACTAATCTCAGCGCCGGCAGAGAAGAGAGCAATATCTATGTCTTTGAAGGACTCGGGGACAGTCTCTTCAACTTCGATCTCTCGATGAGTGACAAACAACTTCTTGCCTGCTGAACGGTCTGAGGCTAGGAGACGAATCGAGTCCATAGGGAAGTCACGTTGCTCTAATATCTTGATGAACTCCTGCCCTACAAGTCCGGTAGCACCAACAATGGCTACTTTATACCCCTTCATTACCCTCACTCCTATAAACCAAGCAGAGTATCTAGGCCGTAGATTAGCCCTTTGTGTTTAACTACTTTCTTGATGGCTAGTATAACGCCTGGTATGAAGCATTCCCGACTAATGGTGTCATGTCGTATGCTTAATGTTTGCCCTGGCCCGCCTAGGAGTACCTCTTGATGTGCCAGAAGACCGGGTAGTCGCACACTGTGGAGAGTAATACCTTCAACCTCTTGCCCACGGCTGGGTTGGCCTTTGTTTTGCTTCGCAGGACGAGAGAATGGTTTATCTCTGGCTGCTGCCATTGCTTTGGCGGTAGACAGGGCAGTTCCTGAGGGTGCATCGATTTTCTGGTTGTGGTGTAACTCTATAATTTCGGCATCGTCTAGATATTTGGCTGCTATCTTGGCTAAATGTATCATTAAGACAGCTCCCAGAGCAAAGTTTGGTGCTATCATTATCCCAACTTTATGAGTTGTGGCCAGACGTTCAATCTCACTAACCTCTTCGGTGGTTAAGCCAGTGGTTCCTATCACTACATTAACACCCTGCTTAGTGGCTATGCGCACTGCCAGCATGGTGGCTCGAGCAGTGGTGAAATCTACTAATACATCGGGTTGGCAACTAGTGATGATATAGTCAAGATTGGAGGAGAAGGGCACTGTGCCTGAGCCATCGGGTAAAGGCAAGTAATCCTCAGTGACTTTCAGCTCTACAGCGCCTACTACCTGCATTTCAGATTCACGGCATAGAGCGTTAATCACCTCTCGTCCCATTTTACCTAATGCCCCTTGAACTACAACTCTTATCGGCTTCATGACTTAATCTCTTTTAGTAAAGGAGGTCTTAGGCTGCTTATTTTGAGGTGAACGAGAGCGCTGCGGGGAACGAGACCCGCGCTGCGTTTTAAATGGATAGTCTTGGGATAGTGAGTCTCTTGCCTTAGCCCCAGGCACCTGAGAAAGCTCTTCAAATACAGCTTGCCGCGACAGGTTTATCCTGCCTAGATTATCAATAGCAATTACTTTAACCGTAATTTCGTCACCCACTTTAACTATGTCCTCAACCTTGGATACTCGGTAGTCAGCTAACTCGCTAATATGAACTAAACCTTCTTTACCGGGAAGAATTTCTACCATAGCCCCGAAGTTCAGCAGCCGGGTTACTTTTCCGGTATATATGCTACCAACTTCTACTTCCTTAGTTAGACTTTCAATGATTTCAATGGCTTTACGAGTGGCTTCCTCATCAGATGAGCCGATAATAACGGTGCCATCATTGTCAATATCAATGGTAGTTTTAGTTTCCTCAATAATCGACCTGATGGTTTTACCTCCGCTGCCGATTACACTGCCAATTTTATCAGGGTCAATCGTTATTTTATGCATTCGTGGCGCGTAGCGGCTGACTTCAGGTCGGCTAGAGCTTATGGTTTGCTGCATTATTTCCAGAATATGCAGACGAGCCTCTCTAGCTTGATTTAACGTTGTTTCCACTATCTCTAAGCTTACGCCTTTGAGTTTGGTATCCATCTGTAGAGCAGTGATGCCCTCAGTAGTGCCAGCTACCTTAAGGTCCATATCACCGTGAGCGTCCTCTATGCCTGCAATATCGGTTAAAATAACATATTTGTCTTTGTCATCAGTGACTAAGCCCATAGCTATCCCGGCTACGGCTCTCTTGGTAGGTATTCCCGCATCCATTAGTGATAGGCTTGAGGCGCAAACACTAGCCATAGATGTGCTGCCACTGGAGCTAAGAACCTCTGAGACGAGACGGATAGTATAAGGGAAATCTTCCTCATTGGGGATAACTGGTAAGAGAGCTCGCTCCACTAGAGCACCATGTCCAATTTCACGCCGACCGGGCGAACCTATTCGTCGTACCTCGCCGCTAGAGAAGGGAGGAAAATTGTAGTGGTGAATAAAGCGTTTAGTCTCTTCTATACCTAATCCGTCAAGCTGCTGCACCTGTCTGGTAGAACCTAGGGTAGTAATTGTCAGCACCTGCGTCTGACCTCGGTTGAATAGTGCTGAGCCATGAGTACGAGGTAAAAGTCCTACTTCGCAGCTGATGGGTCGAACCTCTGTCAAACTGCGGTCATCAACACGCCGTTGCTTGTCAAGGATATTAGTTCTTATTTCAGACCTAACCTTTGCCTCGAAAGCAGAAAGTATATCTTCCTTGGTGAACGATTCTCCCAGATTCTCCACAAGTTCTGTCTTTAAATCGCTGAGTGCCTGTTCACGCTGAAGTTTCTCTGGTTGGTATAAGCCCTTCTTCAGCTTTTTATCAATGATGGGCGAAATTGCCGAAGCTAACTCAGGGCTAATCGGGCTGATAGGGGCTTCTATCTTAGGCTTACCGCAAGCCTGCTGAATTTGTTCTTGGAGCTTGATAATATCTTGGTTTGTTTCGTGGCCAAATTTGATTGCCTGGAAGACAATATCTTCCGAAACTTCGCGGCCTCCTGCCTCAAGCATTACTATCGCTTGCTTGGTGCTAGCCACAACAAGGTCAAGCTGGCTGCTTTCAAGCTGGACTAATGTTGGATTTAATACTAGCTCGTCATTAATATAGCCAATATGAACCGCACTCACTGGACCTTCGAAAGGCATTTCTGATATTGATAGGGCTGCTGAACTACCGATAACAGCTAGGATATCAGGATCATTTTCTTGGTCAGCGGAAAGAACGGTAACTATAAGCTGGATATCGTTACGCCACCCTTTAGGCAGAAGGGGACGCAGTGGACGGTCAGTGAGGCGGCAAGCTAAGGTTGCCTCCTGGCTGGGGCGCCCTTCCCTTCTGATAAAGCCACCCGGAATTTTACCGGCAGCGTATAACCTTTCTTCATAGTCAATGGTTAACGGCAGAAAATCTACTCCCTCTCGTGGCTCGCTGCTGACGCAAAGGGTAACCAGGACCACAGTATCTCCATAGCGAACAGTTACCGCTCCATCGGCTTGGCCGGCGAACTTTCCTGGGTCTATAATAAGGTTTCTCCCCCCTATTTCACACTCAAAAGGCTGTGATTTCATCAATGATTTCTCCAATGTAGGTTTTATTTGCGTAGACCTAGCTTCTTGAGTAGGCTGTGATATCGGCTTATATCCCTTTTGCTTAGGTAAGCTAGTAGCCTTCTTCTTTGTCCCACAAGCTTAAGCAAGCCGCGTTGTGAGTGGTAATCATGGCGATTAGCCGCCATGTGCCCGGTTAGCTGGTTTATTCTTTCGGTAAGTAAAGCCACCTGAACCTCGGTCGAACCTGTGTCTCCTTTATGGAGTTCAAATTTGTTTATAGTAGTCTTCCTCTTTGCTTTATCCAAATTATACCCATTCCTTTTATAAGTTAAAAGATTATACCATAAGTCACGAAGGCTGTAAATGAAATGTGGTTGTTTATTAGCTTTACCCCTTCCCTTTTTATCAAGGGAGGGTCTCCTTGAGGCGACTTGCCTTGACTTGACCGCATGAAAGGTGTATGGTTATGATAATAGGTACCTTGGATTAGTGCTGTTTCTAAGCTAGACTCTGTATAACAGCTGACAGTATGTTCGGCAAGGGGTTTTTTGGGCCAGGAGACTGCATCAAGAACAAGGGATAACAAAAATGCAAAGGAGGTGCAGTTATGGCTCTGGAAGATAAGACCCTGGTGTGCCGTGATTGTGGGCAAGAGTTCGTTTTTACCACTGGTGAGCAGGAATTCTATTTATCTCGCGGGTTGCAGAATGAACCAAGTCGATGTCCGGAATGCCGAGCCACTCGGCGGAAAGAGCGTTTTGGTGGCTATAGTCAACCCAGGCAGATGTTTCCTGTAGTGTGTGCTGACTGTGGTGTAGAAACCACAGTGCCCTTTGAGCCCAGAGAAGAGCGTCCGGTCTATTGCAAAGAGTGCTACGCTAAGCATAAAGAATCTGGCGAAGCTTAGTCTTTTTGGAATGAGATATCCGTTTCAGTTTCCCCGTCTGAGTTACCAGTGTTCCTAAACGGTGTTGTTGGTAAGCTAGATTTGGTTTATCTGGTTACTGACGATTATATAAGCAATGAATGTTGGTGCGTGTAAGATCAAGCTTCGCTTACCTGAAAATTTATCTCTTAAGGGTAAGCGACAGGTATTGAAATCCATTACTAGCCGGGTCAGAAGTAAATTTAATGTTTCCGTGGCTGAGGTTGGTGACCAGGATTTGTGGCAATCGGCTGCTCTCGGGATTTGCTGCGTTAGCAATGATAGGCGGTATACTAATGAAGTCCTCTCAAAGGTAGTGGATTTTATTGTTAGCAGTCGGTTTGAGGTAGAGATTCTTGACTATGAAATTGAGATTCTGCCTGTTCTTTAAGACCTAACCGGTTAAAGCTTTATGGATACCTCAGCTTTTCTCCGTCATCTCACCGCTCAACCTACTTATGGCGGTCAGATAGCTCATATTGAGCCTATTCTACCCCGTGACGCGAACTATGCTGAGTTAGACAAGCCTCTGGTTAAAAGCCTGCAAGATTGCCTCAATGAGCATGGGTTATTACCCCTCTATACCCACCAAGCTGAAGCGGTGAATAATGCTCGACAAGGCAGGAATGTGGTAGTAGCCACTTCAAGTGCCAGTGGTAAAACCCTGTGTTATAACATTCCCGTATTAGAGGCAATCTTAACCGAGAGAAATACTTATGCCCTTTACCTTTTCCCAACCAAAGCCTTGGCTCAGGACCAATTGCGTGGTTTACAGGAGCTAGTTTACCCTCATCTATGCAAAATAGAGGAATTGGCTACCTTTGATGGTGATACCCCCCAGGTTGAGCGGGCTGAGATAAGAAAACGAGCCAGGATAGTGCTTACCAATCCAGATATGCTACATGTTGGCATCCTACCCAATCATCAATCCTGGTCAAGGCTATTCCGCCACTTAAGGTATGTGATAATAGATGAAGCCCATGCCTATAGAGGGGTTTTTGGCTCACATGTTGCCTGTGTGATGCGTCGTTTGCGCCGTCTGTGTAACTTTTATGGTTCAGCTCCCCAGTTCATCTGCTGTTCAGCTACTATAGCTAACCCCGGTGAGCATGCGGAAAGACTGGTGGGTTTACCCTTTACCGTAGTTGACAATGATGGCTCTCCTCATGGGGGGAAGGACTTTGTCTTCTGGGATCCTCCAATCATAGATGCGGTGAGGAGTGTTCGGCGTAGTGCTAATAGTGAGGCAACAAACTTATTTACCGAGCTAGTCAGCGGTAATATTCGCACTCTAACCTTTGCTCGTACTCGCCGGTTAACCGAGCTTATTTATAGCTACTCAAGGCGGAGATTGGCTGAAGTCAACCCACCCCTGACCGAGAAAATCAAGGCTTATCGGGCTGGTTATCTTCCCAAGGAACGGCGTCAAATAGAGCAGGAGCTCTTTAGTGGTCAGCTTTTAGGAGTGGTGGCAACTACTGCTTTAGAGTTAGGTATAGATATCGGTGACCTGGAGGCCACAGTGCTTACTGGCTACCCGGGGAGTATTGCTAGTACCTGGCAGCAGGCAGGTAGGAGTGGTCGGGGTAGAGATAAGTCGTTAAGTTTTCTTATCGGTCTGGATAATCCTCTGGACCAGTATTTTATGCGCCACCCTGATTACTTTTTCCAAAAAAGCGTTGAGAATGCCTTAGTCAACCCTGATAACCCCTATATCTTGAGAGCCCATCTTTTGTGTGCTGCCTGGGAGTTGCCACTAAGCGGTGATGATGAGCAAAACTTTGGCCCTGGCCTAAATCAGGAGAGGGAAGAGTTGGAGCAGCAAGGCATATTAAGGGAGCGTAAAGGCAGGTGGTATCTTTCACCGGCTATTGCCTATCCAGCTCAGGCAATCAACATTCGTTCTACCTCCGGGGAGAACTTTGCCGTTATTGACGTCTCCAGTGGTTCCCTTCTGGAGACTGTAGAGGCTAGTGTTGCCTTTTTCCAGATACACCCTGGTGCTATTTATCTCCACCAAGGAGAATCCTATTTGGTCACCGAGCTTGACCTAGTTAACCGCACTGCTTACGCGGTGCCGACCAATGCTACTTACTATACTCAGACCAAGGAGCTCGAGGATTTACGCATTATCAAAGTAATCCGCGACAAAAACTGCGGGCCGGTGAAGGTATACTTGGGAGAGGTGGAGGTTACCAACACGGTGGTTGGTTTCAAGAAGAAGGCACAATTCACCGAAGAGGTAATTGGTGAGGAGTTCCTTGACCTGCCACCACAGCGCTTTCCTACCGTCGCCCTATGGTTTGACCTGCCACCAGAAGCCGTGAAACGGGTATTAGAGGCACAATTAGACTTTGCTGGAGGTTTACATGCTGCTGAGCATGCGGCTATTGCTATCCTTCCTTTATTTGCCCTCTGTGACCGTAATGATATCGGTGGCGTGTCTACCCCCCTCCACTCTGATACAGGGAAAGCCCAGATATTTATTTATGATGCCTATCCTGGTGGCGTTGGTATTGCCGAGAAGGGGTTTGACTTGGTGGATGAATTGTGGCAAGCTACGCTAAAGGTAATTACCGAGTGCCCGTGCCAGGAGGGATGTCCTAGCTGTATCCAATCGCCTAAGTGTGGCAATAATAATAGACCTCTGGATAAAAAAGCAGCCCAGGTGCTACTTGAGGGTCTGCTAAGTATTGTCAATTCGCAGGAGGAGTGATGATTGTCATAAGCATAAATCCGGTTGCTTTCACCATAGGCGCAACGAGTATCCGGTGGTACGGTATCTTTATTGCCCTGGCTATTTTGTGGATAGTCTTGTGGTTGGTGTGGCAGGTAAGGAAGGGAGCCAAGGTTTCATATGATACCGTTTTTGGCGTCGCTCTGGTGGGCGTTCCATCAGGAATCATTATATCAAGATTGCTCCATGTCGTTGATAACATAGTTGTCGCCAAATTGCACCCTGAACTTGTCCTTAATGGTAGTGTCATTGACTATACTCAGCACCCGGGACAGATAATTGGCGGTGGAGGGCTGTCTGCCTATGGCGCTATTCTGGGTGCTTCTCTTGGTATCTGGATTTATTTCAAAATCAGCAAGCAGCAGAGTGGCTACTTTTTTGATTTATTAGCGCCGGCTGTCATATTGGCTCAGGCCGTTATAGGCAGAATAGGCTGCACTATAAACGGCTGCTGCTACGGCGCATCGACCTCTCTACCTTGGGGCATTGCCTATACTCATCCTGATAGCCTTGCCCCTGTCGGAATCGTAGTTCACCCCACTACGGTTTATGAGCTTATATTTGGCTTGGTAGTCTTTGGGGTGCTACTTAAGTTGAGGGGGCGGTTTAAGCCCGATGGCTCACTATTTCTTATTTACATTGGTTTATATGCTATATGGCGAATTGGCATTGATTTCATGCGAGTTGGGACACCCTTCCTCTTTGGCCTGCATCAGGCTCAGGTTATAAGCATAATCGTATTAGCCATCGTCATTCCTCTGCTGGCTTTGAGGACACGGTGGGTGAAGGCAGAGGGGTAAAATCAAGGATATTGAGTCTTAGTTTCTCCTCACCACCCCAGCGGTCTATTTCCAGGTTATACACGATGTCAAGAGGTGAGGCTACCTCATCCAGGCGGTTACCCAGCCTGAAACCTACCCCACCCCATATAGTGTCGCCCTGTTTCAGCTTCAGCCTCAAATGTTCTCCATTACCCATAGCCTGGCAATCAAGAACCTCTACTCCGCGACTGAGGAAGGTGGGTAGAGGATTGCCACGACCAAATGGAGCTAGCTGCTGAATTATAGAGAAGGTGTCTCCGCCAAGTTCGGACAGGGTAATTTCGACATCAATATCCAGGCGAGGACGGAGGTCAACCCTCTCTAGCTGGGTGGTTGCCATTTCTGAGAGCATTTGCACCAGACGGGGCAGATTCTTAGTCGGCAGGGTAAACCCGGCTGCTTGGGAGTGTCCGCCAAATTGAGCTAGGAGGCTACTACACTGGTTCAGAGCGGAGATAATATTAAACTCAGGGATACTGCGGCAGCTACCGCCACTCATCCTCTCGCCAGTTCTAATAACGATAGTCGGGCGGTAGAATTCCTCTGATAGCCTGCTGGCTACCAGCCCAGCGATGCCGACAGGATATTCCCTAGCGCTGGCTATCAGTAGTGTTGAAATCCCTTGAGCTAAAATTTGCTCTCTGGCTTTGGCCAAGGTATTAGTTGTTAGCTTTTGCCGTTCTGTATTTTTTTGTTCTAGCCATCTAGCTAGCTGTTGTGCTTCCTCCGGTGAGTTTGTCATCAGCAGTTTATAGCTGGTCATGGCGTGTGCCAGCCTGCCGGCAGCGTTTAGGCGTGGGGCTATGACCCAGGAGATACTTTCTGCGTCAAGGCTGCCGATGTTTAATTCTGTCTGGGCTATAATCTCCCTGATTCCCAGGCGGGGTGAGGTATTAATTAGTTTCAGCCCTTGTTTAACCAGGTATCGGTTCTCTCCTAATAGAGGTGCCATATCAGCAACAGTTCCCAGGGCTGCGAGGTCCATCAGCTCATTCGCTTGTTCTTCTTTGCCAATACTTTGGAATAGAGCCTGAAGCAGTTTGAGGGCTACCCCGGCGCCAGTCAGTTCCGAAAAGGGGTAGGTTGAATCAGCTCGCTTGGGATTGATAATGGCAATAGCCGGTGGGAGTTCTGGCAGGGGGGTATGGTGGTCGGTGATAATTATATCCAGCCCCATCTTTTTTGCCTTCTTGACCTGAGGCAAGGCGGTAATTCCACAATCAACAGTAATGACTAGGCTAATGCCTTGTCGGTAGAGATTCTCCAGTGCAGTGGTTTTAAGTCCATAACCTTCTGTCAGGCGATGGGGTATGTATGGGATGACTTTACCGCCAAGGGTTGATAGTCCCTGGACAAGCAGGGCAGTAGCGGTGATGCCGTCAGCATCAAAGTCACCATAGATAGCAATGTTTTCCCCTGAAAGCAAAGCGCGGTAGATCCTGGCTACCGCCTGGTGCCTATCAGGTAAAAGAGAGAGGTTGCCTGATAAGCTCTCATCAGCAGCGATGAATAGTCCAAGCTGGGATGGCTCAGTTAGACCGCGATTATACAGGAGCTGAGCTATTAATGGAGGGAAAGCCGAAGTGGCAACCAAATACTTGTCTGGAGCAGACGGCAGAAGGTTCCAATGACTATGGTTCAAGCTTATACCTCAGAGCATTGTCGGAAGACCAGGACTGAGTTATGCCCGCCAAAGCCAAAGGAATTGGACATAACCGTGGTAACCTTGGCTTGACGGGCTACATTAGGCACATAATCCAAATCACACTCGGGGTCAGGGTGGGTAAGGTTGATGGTTGGTGGTATGAGCCCGTGCTGAATACTCATAATACATATCGCTGCCTCAACAGCGCCGGCAGCCCCTATAAGATGCCCTATCATTGACTTAGTGGAGCTTATTGGAATGTGGTAGGCATGGTCCCCAAATACAGTCTTTATAGCCGTGGTTTCCATTTTGTCGTTTAGTGGCGTAGAAGTGCCATGAGCGTTAATATAATCAATTTCGGTGATGTCGAGCCCCGCCTTCTTAAGGGTTGTTTGCATGGCTCTGGCAGCGCCCTCCCCGCTTTCAATGGGCTGGGTAATATGGAAGGCGTCAGCACTGGCTCCATAGGCCAGAATTTCAGCCAGAATGTTAGCCCCCCGCTTTTGGGCGTGGGCGAGGTTTTCTAGGATAAGAATACCTGCGCCTTCACCAATGACAAAGCCATCACGCTCAGCGTCGAAAGGACGAGATGCCTGTTGCGGTGCATCATTTCGGGTGGAGAGGGCGTTGAGGGCATTGAAACTGGCAATACCTATTGGATTTATAATTGCTTCGCTGCCGCCAGTAATCATCGCTTCAGCATCACCCTTTCTGATGAGTTCATAAGCAGCGCCTATGGCGTCTGAGCCGCTAGAGCAAGCTGATGTGACGCAGAGATTTGGCCCTTTCACCCCCAGAGCAATTGATACCTGCGCTGCCGCCATGTCAGATATCATCATTGGTACCAAGAAGGGGCTTACTCTATCTGGCCCTCTTTCTAACATCACTCTTACTTGTTCGGATAGGGTAGTTAGACCGCCGATACCACTGCCAATTATAATGCCGATGTTTTCTTGGTTGCTGGAATCAATTTTTAACCCGGCGTGCTCCGTTGCTTGTCGGCTGGCAGCTACGGCTAGTTGAGCAAAGCGGTCCATACGGCGAGCGTCCTTGCGGTTAATATAGTCGGTGGGCTCAAAGCCCTTTACCTCGCCAGCAAACTTGGTGGTAAGGGGCTCGGGGTCAAATAGGGTAATGCGGTCAATGCCAGACTTGCCGGCGGTAATGCCTTCCCAGGTGGTGGAAGTATCCAGACCAAGAGGGCACAGAGTACCAATGCCAGTAACCACTACTCTGTTATTAGGGTTGCTTATCGACTTCATCTATATGTTTTCCCTCCTACAGAGCCTTTCACAGGGTAAGGCTCCTTCAATCTAAAATAGGATTAGAATTTATTTCTATGCAAGATTTCCTTCAGCTCTCTTTTAGGAACATGCAGTACATTGTCTTCATCTTTCCAGTATTTGACAGACCCCTTATATTCTTCTACAATGGGGCTCTCATCAGGATAACCCAGGGCTAATGTCAGCATGATGTTATAATCTTCGGGGATATTGAGTAGCTCTCTTAACCTATCATTGTCATGAGTGCTGACGCGGCAGGAGCCAACACCCTCTTCAAGAGCGACCAATATTATGTTCTCAGCAGCTAAACCAGCCTCAAAATAGCTGGAAGCTTCATACTTTGTCCCTTTTTTTATCAGGCCCACAATGTAGGCCATCGGTTGATGTCCTGCTGGGGGGTTACCGGCTGGCCTAATATATCCAGCCCATCTGATCATGCTAAATATCTCAGGTAGCAGTTGCTCATCATCAATAATGACGTATTCTAGGGGTTGCAGGTTTGCCCCAGACGGTGTTAGTCTGGCGGCGTTAACGCACCTTTCCAAAATTTCATACGGAATGGGTATATTTTTAAACCGCCTGATTGATCTGCGCTTAAGCGCCAAGTCATAGGTGCTCACTTCTCGCTCCCCTCTGAATGGCTAGCCACTTACAGGAGTAGGATTTCCAATAGCCAGATGGCAATTGACCATCTTAGAATATGCCCATTATAATACATGTGTAATCGGATGGTCAACCTACGTAAGAACGAAAGTTCGTTTATTAAGAGGGCTGGAAGTATGAAGGTTGCATTAGATAGCCTGGGTTGTAAACTTAATCAAGCAGAGATAGAGTTTTTAGCTAGACAATTGGCTGAGGCGGGGTATAGGCTGGTATCTCCGTCTGATGAGGCTGATGTCTATATACTGAATACCTGCACAGTTACCCGTATTACTGATGGCAAATCACGTCGCCGGCTCAGACTAGCTCACCACCGAAATCCTAATGCCTTGATTATTGCCACCGGTTGCTATGCTGAGCGGGCGCCCCAGGAACTGGCTCAGATTGAAGGGGTTAGTCTTGTCTTAAACAATGAGCAAAAACCGTATTTACTGCGGCTATTGGAAGAGTCTGGTTACCCAAGTGACTCTGTCGATGTTCAGGGGGATTCAATCAGCAGTCGTAATACTGGTTTCAGGACCCGTGCCTTCATCAAGATTCAGGATGGTTGTAATAGCTTTTGTGCTTACTGCATTGTGCCTCTAGTGCGGGGTAGAGAGAAAAGTGTGCCTGTTGACCAGGTTGTAGCTGAGGTCAGGAACAGAGTTAATGACGACTATAAAGAGGGGGTGTTAACCGGGGTCAAGATTGGCTCGTATAACTATGATGGAATTAATCTAAAGGGTTTACTGGAGCATATCTTGGCTGAGACTGAGGTAACCAGGTTAAGGCTGTCTTCTCTGCAACCTCAGGAAATCTCTACTGAGCTTGTTGGACTGTGGCGTGACCAGAGGCTGTGTCCCCACTTCCACCTCTCCCTCCAGAGTGGCAGCGGCACGGTGCTCAGTCGGATGAAGCGGCGCTATACCACTGCTGACTATCAGCAAGCTGTGTCTCTGATTGGGACTGTAGTGCCTGAGGCGGCTATCACCACTGATGTAATCGTTGGCTTCCCCGGTGAGACAGAGAAGGAATTTGAGGAGAGCTATGACTTCTGTCGGCAGATGCAATTTGCCCGAATCCATGTCTTTCCCTACTCACCACGCCGGGGAACTCAGGCTGCCCGAATGCTGCCGCAGGTGGAGGCTCAAATTAAGAAGCAACGAAGCCAGAGGATGCTAGCTCTGGCTAAAGAGGGCGCTCATAATTTCAGCCAGCAATTTTTAGGCAAAACTATGCTGGTATTATGGGAGAAGAAGACTGACGGTGTCTGGTCTGGGCACACCGACAATTACATAAAGGTATATACTAGAAGTAATAAGGTTTTAACTAATAAATTGCTGCCGGTAAAGCTGGTGGAAGTTAGGGAGGATGGAGTGTGGGGGGAGACAGCTGGAGAATAGGTAGAATTAAGGAGGTTGAGGAAAATGAAACACTTCTTTGGAGTCTCTTTGGGTTGGATAATTAGAAAACTACGAACGCATTTTATCGCTGGTATCCTTGTTGTTGTGCCTATTGCTGTCACCATATGGATATTTGTCTGGCTTTTTACTACAGTCGACAGTTGGCTGCAGCCAATAATCACACGTATATACGGCCAGCCGATTGCCGGCATAGGCTTCGGCATAACTTTGGTATTGATTTACCTAATTGGAGTCATAGTCAGTAATTTTGTCGGAAGGAGACTAGTTCGTTACGGTGAGTCCGTACTTGCGAGGATACCTTTGGCTTGGCAGCTGTACAACGGCATTAAACAAATCATGCAGAGCTTTTCAGCACCTGGCAAAACTGGCTTTATGCAGGTTGTGCTTGTAGAATTCCCTAGAAAGGGCATGAGAACTATAGGCTTTATCACTAACGAATCGTATGACAAGTCTGGAGAAAGACTGCTGAACGTCTTCATACCTACCGCCCCTAATCCAACATCAGGCTTCCTGCAAATAGCACGGGAAGAAGAAATTATTCGGACTAATATATCAGTTGAGGAGGCGTTAAGGATGGTCGTGTCTGCGGGCAGGGTGTCAATTAAGGAAGTTGGTGACAAGTTGTCAATGTCAGACCAAACTTAACCAATGAGCTGCTATCGGAAAAGCTGGTGGAATTTTCTAGCTGGGATGGGGTGTGGAGGGTCTAATATCCTTAAAATATCTACAGTTATGTTATACTTGACCAACGAGCTGTTGCCGGTTAAGCTAGTGGAAGTTGGGAAGAGACTGGTTAAATGGGGTGAAATATGGGACCTGCTGAGCTATTTGCCATTATCATATTGTTGATTTTCAGTTTATTATGTTCCTTACTTGTTTATTTTGGTATGCACCCCGCAAGGCGAATACAATTGCTGTTTGTTAGGTTCGTTAGGCTTACGCAGCTATACCCTCCAATAATTATACTGCTCCTCCTTATATTGATTGTAGTTAACCTGCTCATAATCAGCTTTAGAGTTGGATATTTCCCAGGAATGCTTACTGGCGCAATAAGTGTGATAACTGCGTTATTAATAGCAATTCTAATTATTTTTGCAAGGCGAGTAACGATTATGAAGGAAGTCCCATCCATGCACACCCAGCTTCTTGCTGTCATGACTTCTGGATTTCACAGAGTCACCGACTTCGTGTCTGGAACTAAAATAGGTGTTCTAGATTATGGTCCACCCCTCCACTGGATGCAAACGGCTTTAGATACCTATGGAATATCTTTTATACCTGTTATCGTCTACAAAGGTGAACTGTTTGAAGTATTGAAGAGCGGAGTAGTCGATGCTGTCCTTATTACAGAGCACACCTCTCCTCCATTGGATGAGCCCTTTGCGTTAGGCAAGCTTCGACTTCTACCCTGGAGCATAGAAGCAATTGAAGCAGTAACTAGGGCTTTTCCAACAGTAACAAGACCAGCCGTATTACCGCTGAAAACTTATGTCGGACAATCTAAAGATATTAAAGGTTATGCATCTTACTAACGTCTCATTCCCAGCACCACCGAGGTTTCAATCTGGTGCTGGGGGGATAGTGGGGTAACCCAACGTTCAATTCACTTGCCAACAAAACCAACAAGGAATATAATACTGCCAAATGGTGAAGGGCTATCTTCTTATCAAGTTGGTTCCAGGGTTGGAATCTAGTGCTCTGTCCCAGATTCGTGCCACCCCAGGAGTCTTGGAAGTAAACCTCGTGTTCGGCCAGTGGGACGTAGTAGCTATAGCTGAAGCTAAAACCCTTTTTGAGCTAACCAGGATAGTCGTTGGCGAAGTCCGTGGTATTCAGGGTGTCCAGGATACCACGACGCTTCTGCAAGCTGAGCTATAGGTTTCAATCTGGTATCATTCCGCTTTCTTCTTCAGGTTCTTTGTCGGGTTGCGGAATTCGCAGGGCACCTTTGTCTGGCACAGCCCGCACCCGGCTACGCTCACATCATATTCCTTCTTTAAGTAACCAATATCCTCATTCATATACGCCCGGCACTTTATCTTGTCGTGACCGTTCTCAGTGATAGCCCCGGCTGGGCAGCGGTTAATACAGGCTTTACAGCTAACGCCTACGTAGAAGAGGCAGTTTGAGAGTCGGCTTTTGGCTGTCCTGAGGCTTGCTGGCAGGACGAGGTCGGTAACTACACTTCCACAGCGGTGGGCGATGCCACGCTCGGTAATCAAGGCATCGGAAAGACTGAAAGTACCATGGCCAGCAGCATAGGCGATGTGTCTTTCTGACCAGTTTGAGTAACGCCCCCTCTCATTAGAATCTCTCTTGAAATAAGGCTGAAGGGCTGGCGCTACCGCCAGGTATCCCTTTGCGATGAGGAGTTCTACCACATGCTCCCGCACGGCGTCATTAAACTTCTCCCCATACCAGCGGCTATGTGACCAGAGGCGAGTAGGAGCAAGCTTCTCACCGCGGTTAGACTCGCGTATCTTCTCGGCGAGGGGCAGAATCCAGCTTATGACTGAAATACGTGCTGGCATATCTTCAGGATTTTTACTATAGGCTTGAGCCAAGGCCTCGCGGGGGGTGAGGTGGATAGGAGCAACAACAGCCTTGTAATCAGCAAAGATGGGGTCATCGCCATCAGCGAATTGCACCAGCGGCTCATCAAAGATAATCTGGCTATCGGTGTCAGATAGGCGGTTTAGGAGGCTGGTGCGGACAAATGCCTTTATTTCTTTCTCAACGAGCTGTGCCGGCTCTGCTTGAAATCCTTCTTTCGCCTTCTGTGAGCACATCATTTGCCCTCCTCAATCTTATGCTATCCTAACAGTTTATCCCCAAAACCACCGAGGTTTCAATCTGGCGCTGAGGGATATCCCAGTAGGTTTTTAGTAGCTCATCCTTATTGGGCTGAAGGCTGAAGCCGCGTTTTTGATAGAAATCAATCGCCCAGTGAGCATCGGCCCAGGTCCCCATCAGCAGGCGGGAGGTGGTAACCAGACCCTTAAGGTGATTTAAGAGTTTACTGCCTATCCCCTGTTTCTGCCATCGGGGTAATACATAGGCGTGGCGGATAAGGGTAACATCCTTAATCGGCTCAAACCCCATTACTCCCACCAGCTCACCGTTTATCTCCCAGCCGAAGAAGGTCAGGCGCTTCATTTCCCGCTTGAGCTCATCCATAGACATATAGGGCTGATGGTAACAGTCAGCCGGTATAATGCCTTCGTAGGCTTGGGCTGCCTTATTGATGATAAAATGTATCCTTTTGGTGTCACCGAGTTGGCAGGCACGAATCATAAGTCCAATTGTAACACGTATCTGTATTTAGTGCTTAGACAAAACTGCGATGTTCTCAAATGTGGGGGCTAGATATGTTGTCCTATCTTTAATTATAGTGCTACAATCAGCCCAGGGGGTATTAGCTCTCGTGGATAAGCATGAATATCACGCCAATATAAGACCAGTAACAGACGAAGTGCACCTTCGCCGACTCACAATGGATGAAGCACTGCTGAAGCTTGACCAATACCTGAATGATGCCTTTATGGCTGGACTATACCAGGTCAGGGTAGTTCATGGTAAGGGGGCGGGGATTCTGCGTCAGTCAGTCCGTGAGCAGCTGGCCAAACATTCACTGGTTAAATCATACCGCCCCGGTGGTTATGGGGAAGGGGGCGCTGGAGTTACCATAGTGGAACTAGCTCCCAAATAGCAGGTGACTTAACCGGTTGGCAAGTAATAGCTAATCCATTGAACGGTTAAAGGTTTTTAGTTATAATGTCTATACTTCTTGGTGAGTGTCGCCTAGTGGTCTAAGGCGCCAGGTTGTGGCCCTGGAGAACGAGGGTTCAAATCCCTCCACTCACCCCACTAATTAAGCGCCTATAGCTCAGCGGACAGAGCATCGGTCTTCGGAACCGAGTGTCGTGGGTTCGAATCCCTCTAGGCGCGCTTATAGATACTACAATTGAGCTGGGCACAAGCACTAAGACAAGGGATATGGTGAGCGATTAGTTCATTCTGGAAATTGAGGAGAGTTTACAAAATGAATTCGCGAGAGCGTGTCCATCTCGTATTAAATCATCAGGAGCCAGATTGCGTGCCAGTGGACTTGGGTGGAAGTGCTACAAGTGGGATGCACGTGAGCTCTGTTTATTTGCTGCGCCAAGCTTTAGGGTTGGATGAACCGGGCACGCCAGTCAAAGTAATTGAACCCTACCAAATGTTGGGTGAGATCAAGCCTGATCTAATTGAGGCGCTCGGAATTGACGTTGTTGGGATCAGCTCCTTGAAGACCCTTTTTGGCTTTAAGAATGAGGACTGGAAGCCGTGGACAACTTTTGACGGGACGCCAGTTTTGGTTCCCGGGGTTTTCAATACTGACCCTGAACCAAGTGGTGATATTCTTCAATACCCTGAGGGTGATAAATCGGCTCCGCCCAGTGGACGTATGCCGCAAGGAGGATGGTACTTTGACGCCATTATCCGGCAACCACCGTTGGATGAGGATAACCTGAATATTGAGGACAACTTGGAAGAGTTCGGGCCGACATCGGAGGAAGAATTAGCGCATTTTGGGCGTGAAGCCAAGCGATTATACGAAGAGACAGATAAGGCAATCCTAGCCAACTTTGGCGGCACTGCTTTTGGTGATATTGCATTGGTACCTGCTCCATGGATGAAGTATCCCAAGGGCATCCGTGATGTAACGGAGTGGTACATCAGCACGGTAGCACGCCGTGATTATGTTTATAAAATTTTCGAATATCAGTGTGATATTGCACTTGAAAACTTGGCAAAGATTTACGAGGTTGTGGGTAACCGTGTGACGGTGGTCTTCGCAACAGGTACCGACTTCGGCGCTCAAAATGGGCCGTTCATCTCCACGCAAACTTATCGCGAACTGTACAAGCCGTTTCACATTCGCGTCAACAATTGGATACATAAAAATACTCAGTGGAAATCATTTATTCACACGTGTGGCTCAGTTAGGTCGTTGCTTCCAGATTTTATCGACGACGGTTTTGACATTCTCAACCCGGTGCAGACTTCAGCGGCTCACATGGATCCTTTGGAACTTAAGCGAGAATTTGGCGGGGAGATTACCTTTTGGGGAGGCGGTATTGATACCCAACGGATACTTCCGTTTGGCACGCCGGTTGAGGTTCGTCAGGATGTTCATGAACGCTTCAGAATCTTTGCTCCGGGTGGTGGCTTTGTTTTCAACTCTATTCATAATATTCAAGCAGGAGTGCCTACCGAGAACTTACTAGCGCTGTATGAGGCGGTCAAGGAATACCGTAATTATCCAATCACTTAGTGGTAATGAATGAATTTTGTAGTCGGGATGTAATTTTAAGGGAGGGTCATTATGTCCACTATTATAGAAAATATTAATAAAAGTATAATTCTGGGGGATTATAAGAGTATCACCCCGCTTGTTGAGCAGGCGTTAGCTGAAGGGATTGACGCTAGTACAATTCTTAATTCAGCCTTAATCCCCCCAATGAACGAGGTGGGTGGGAGATTTGAGCGTGGTGAATACTTTGTCCCCGAGATGCTGATGGCAGCGCGGGCCATGCAGACCGGGCTTAAGATACTCAAACCACTCCTGGTAGAAAGTGGGACGAAACCACTCGGCAGAGTCGCGATTGGTACAGTCAAAGGGGACCTCCATGACATTGGCAAGGGCTTGGTGGCTATAATGCTGGAGGGAGTTGGTTTAGAGATTATTGATCTGGGCACAGACGTGTCACCAGCCCAATTTGTAGGTGCGATCCCTTCTGATGTCGGCATCGTGGCAATGTCAGCTTTACTCACTACGACAATGACGCAGATGAAGGTGGTCATTGAAGCGCTCAGCGAAGCCGGTGTGAGAGAGCGCGTTAAAGTGATGGTTGGGGGCGCACCAGTTACTCAAGCCTTTGCTAACGAGATTGGGGCAGATGGATATGCCCCGGATGCGGGTGCAGCAGCCCGCCTGGCCAAGCATCTTCTTGGTATTGACTAGCACTCCCATGATATCCTGGGTTAAAACTTAGGCTTGGCTGAAAACCTTTTTTATATTGGGATGGAGACCACTGCCAATTTTTTCGACAGCTTTATATCTGATTTTATTAAGTTCCCTTTGTTTTTCTTCAAATTCAGTCGATGAGTAAAGCTTTTCGGGGTGCAGGTAAATATCATCAACAACCCTAATTGCTCCCGGCACCTTAAAGCCGGTGGGAGAATCTATCCAATCTTCGAGGCCCCCTCTTAGTAAAGAATCTAATACCCCCACGGTATGTTCCAATCTTATATCTCTGTAGTATTCTCCTTCACCTATCCCTCCAGTATTTATCAAATAGTAATTTAAGTGGGGAAGGCCTTTTATTATCTCATAAAATATATTGGCATGTTCGGCTAAATTACCAACTACAAAGGGGTCATAGAAAAACTCACTTCTGATTCTTCCCGCCTGGGTTGGGTCACCAGCCGAAGATTCCATTGCTTGTCCCAAAACCATCAGGGCGGCTGCCTCCTCGGGGGTTAATTTTGATATCGCCGGAATCAGTGGCCCTCTAGTGATAAGAATCAGGTTATCCACTCTATCCACATCAATATAGGGGCTGGCATGCATAAAATCTCTTCTCAGTATGACTGCTCTGCCATTTGATGTTCGTGTGAAATTGTAGAAGTCAAAATCTCCGTCTTCAGTTACGTGAACATTCTCACAGACGGTTTCTGGTTTTAGTAGACCATAAAATATTTCACTTTGCTCTCCAGGGTTCACTCCCTCTGTTTTTACGAATACCCCCCCGGCTTCAAAGCCATGAAAGGAACCATCGGGCATGAGGGTTCCGCCATCGTCCTGAATAAGCCAGGACCTCTCCTTGCCTTTTTTGGCCATGATTCTACAAGTTGTAGTTGTTTTCCCATTGGCGCTTAGTGCGATAAGTAATGTCCTCCTTGTGTGGTAGTTTCCGTGTACTGATTGGAGGTAATCTTCTCTACAACCGGTATGTAAGAAGATTCCACCCCTTCTAGTTTTAACTACCCAATCCTCTGCGGCGAAAACTCCCTTCTTATATTCACCTATATAGTTGCCATTCCTGATTATCTTGACAAACCTTTCATTATCCAGCATAGCTAATCTTATGGTGATATCCTTCTGGGGGAGTGGCTTGGATTTATTAGTTTGAAAAGCTTCATCAGCGAAAAATAAGATTTGGTAGGTTGGCTCTTTAACCTCTCTTTTCACGGGTATAAAAAGGTTCCCCCCACCATAGGCAACATGGGCAAACCGCTCAGGAACAATTAACCTAACTGTGGTTTCACTATTTTTATTACCCACAATTCTATCAACGGAAATCAATCTTTCCTTGGTCAGGGCTCTTTCGCACTGATCTAGTAGCTTTAGTTCTTTCCTGCCAAAATGATGGTCAACACTATTCTTAGTGAACATGGCTGACCGGGAAGTAGGTTCGCTTTCAGCAACAAAATTTCCGTAAATTGTTTTCCTGACCCCAGGCTCTTTTTCCAGGAGTCGTCTTAATGTTTCGTTAGAGGGATTATCTATTAACCTATTTTCGGCTATTGCTTTTTCCCTGATTCTATTAGCAGTTTGGGCGAACTGCTCTAGATCAAATTCTGACACTTCGCTATCCCTTTCTTTACAGTTTTATAGCCTTATCATTTTGGTTGATTGTTAATTATAATACTTTATCTGGTGACTAAATACTAGTGTGAGATTAGGCTTTTCAGGTTGACAGTTGAGGAGTGATGAAAGTATAATAGCTTCAGCATATTAAGGAGTTAGAGTGCCGAAGAGGACTTATCAGCCAAAGAAGATTCCAAGGAAGCGGGAGCATGGCTTTCGGGCGAGAATGAGCACCCGGGGCGGGCGAGCTGTCTTAAAAGCAAGGCGACTCAAGGGCCGTGGGAAATTGACCGTGGTATGAGAGTGAAATTGGTCGTAGGGGGGAATAACGGGGGTGGAGAATACATTACTAAGCCCGAACAGTACGCATTAGTTTACACTAAAGGCAGTTCGTGGGTGTGCAACCTGGTGGTGATGAAGGCTTTACCTAACGGTCTCGCATTATCTAGGTATGGCTTATCGGTTGGCAAACGAGTAGGTAAGGCAGTGGTAAGGAATAGGGTAAAGCGCTTGCTTCGTGCAATCTTACGACTAACGTCACTTGAACCAGGATGGGATATTGTATTTATTGCCCGTCCGGCGACGGCTAAAGCTGATTATGCTAATCTTAAAAGAGCGATTGAGGGTTTGTTGTCCCGAGCTCGGTTACTGAAGCCGGCTATGGTGAAGAGTTAGTTATTTAATTAACGAGGGAATATGAAAGAGTTTGCCTTAAAATTAATTAAACTGTATCAGTTAACCATATCGCAGGTTACACCGCCATCTTGCCGCTTTACTCCAACTTGCTCTCAGTATACCTACGACGCTATCTTGAAGTTTGGTTTTTTAAAGGGGGTGTGGTTGGGGGCAAAGCGTTTAGCTCGCTGCCATCCTTTCCATTCAAGGGGTTATGACCCGGTACCTGATACTTGGCATTAGTCCTGTCTGCTTTGCAGTAAAGAATAGAGGAATTAAATAAATGTGGTTTAAGAGAAGCTTTATTAATCTCATCCGCCTGGTAAATGACCTTTTTAAGCGAAAGCTGATATTGGGCAAGTCTTTGCTCTTGCTGGTTATGCTTCTCGTAGTTATGAGCGGGTTGATCAGTTTAGGCTGTGTTAGAGGTTTACAGCCAATCGGTTGGTCAGGGACGGTAGCGGCTGATGATGGCACTCTGTTTGTGGGTTCTAAAGAGGGGAGACTGGTGGCTGTTAATGTAACTGATAGTAGTCGTCAGTGGTCGGAACTTCTAAAGGCTCCAAGGCAAGCCGGTGGATTTGGCTGCACACCTGCATTAGGTTGTGCAGCTGCATCAGCTGGGACGGCTATGTATGGAAGTCCTGCCGTGGCCGGGGATTTGGTTTACATTGGCGGTTACAATGGTAAGTTTTACGCCTTTTCTTCCAGTTCACTTACCGAAGCCCCGTGGATATATCCTCGTGAGGGTAATCTTCAACCTATTGTTGGCGGTCCAGTGGTAGCTCAGGGCAAGGTTTATTTTGGTGGTTCTGATGGTAAAGTCTACGCCTTGGAGGCAACTAAACTTAGTTGGGAATGGGAGTTTCAAACCGGGGATAAGATTTGGTCAACCCCGGCTATTGAGGGCGACACGCTATACATTACTTCCCTTGACAAGAAACTCTACGCCATAGATGCTACCGATGGTAGTAAAAAATGGGAGTTTCCAACTGAAGGAGCTATTGCTTCATCGCCATTGGTTTATAATAACACGGTTTATATCGGTTCCTTTGATAGATATGTTTATGCGGTGGATGCTACAGATGGTAGTTTGAGATGGCGGTCAGAAGCTGAAGCTGGTAATTGGTTCTGGGCTAAACCTATAGCTTATAATAATGTTATCTATGCTCCGTGTCTTGACGGTAAGGTTTATATCCTAGATGCTGAAGATGGTCATGAGGTCGCAGATGCCATTGACCTAGGAAGCCCAATCAGTTCATCACCAGTTTTAGTTAATGGCTCGGTCATCTTTGCTTCGCAAGAAGGTATGATATATGCTTTGAATACTGATAACAACGAGCTTAAACGGCTAGCCAGTATTGAAGGAGAGGTATACAGCCCACTTTGTGCTAGTGAAGGGGTTGTTTATATTCACACTCAGGATCTGACTCTTCATCGTGTGGATGCTAACACAGGGGCTGAGTTGATGACCATTTCATTGAAAAAGCCTGAAGAAGATTAAGGGAGGTAGGTTTCGTTGAATCCATGGGAGTTAATCGTTCAGCAGCCGATAATAAATAGCCTTATTATGCTGTCGCATTATTTATTTGATAACTTTGGGCTGGCTATTATTGTGCTGACCATTGTTGTTAATATTTTGATGCTGAAGCTTACCTTAAAGCAGGTTCGGGCTTCTAAAGCAATGCAAGAGCTACAACCCAAACTTGCTGAGATGCAGAAGAAATATGCCAAGGATAAGCAAAAACTGGCTAAAGAGCGAATGCAGCTATATAAGGAATCTGGCGTAAACCCTATCGGCTGCCTGGTGCCTATGTTAATCCAGATGCCTATCTGGATAGCTCTTTACCAGTCAGTTATGCTGGTTCTGGCGGTAGCTCCTGAGGGTTTACTAAACTTGTCCAGGTATCTTTACTCCTGGCCAGTAGTGTTTTCTATACTACCTTTAAATAGTGAGTTCCTGTGGTTGAATCTAGCTACCCCTGACATATTTTTAGCCATTCTGGTTGGAAGCACAATGTGGGTGCAGCAGAAGATGGCAACGCCTGTCTCTGCTGACCCCAAGCAGCAAGCGCAGAGCCAGATGATGCAGTGGATGATGCCGCTGATGTTTGCCTTTCTTGCTACGTCATTTCCCAGTGGTCTGTCTCTCTATTGGGTGACTTCAAGCATTGTCAGAATTGTCATTCAGTATTATGTTACCGGGTGGGGCGGTTTAGTTTCATCAAAGGGCAGGAGGCCAATTACTAGGGATGAAAAGTATAAGAGGCGTATCACTTCACAAGAGGAGCCTCTAGAAGATGATGATACTGGTGCCGATATTACGGTGTCGGATTCTAGTCAGGAAGAAGGATTAGACTATGGAAAGTCTGGAGATAAGCGCCAAGACCGTGGAGGAGGCTACCCAACGAGCCTTAGAGCAACTAGGCGTCGCTCGGGAAGAGGTAAGAGTCACCGTTCTAAACGAAGGTAAGTCAGGTATCCTGGGTTTGGGTGCTGAAGAGGCGATGGTTAGAGTAGAGCCATTGGTGTCTATGTCTAAAAAAGAGAGTGATATAGCTGAGGTAGCGAAGAGTGTCTTAGAGACACTACTTAATATGATGGGGATGGCTGGTTCCACTGTGTCTCATATCGAGTCTTTTATTGAAGGAGGGGAAGGAGCAGCCGCTCCTGTTACCCTTAATGTAGAGGGTGATGACTTAGGTATCTTGATTGGACGGCGTGGGCAGACCCTTTCTAGTTTGCAGTATATTGTTAGGCTTATTGTAGGTTATCAGGCCGAGGCTTGGCTGCCTATAATTATTGACGTGAAAGGGTATAAACAACGTCGTTATGAAGCACTGCGAGCTTTAGCTGGGCGTATGGCGGAGCAGGTAAAGGTTAGGGGGGCGCCATTTACACTAGAGCCGATGTCGGCGTTTGAGAGGCGTATTATCCACCTTACTTTAGCTGAACACCCTGATGTTACCACTCAAAGCACTGGTGAGGGTGAGGCTCGTAAGGTAGTTATTCTGCCTAAGGAGCAGGCGGAAGCTTGATAAAGAGCTCCATTGATTTATTTGTTGGGGTGTGCTAATCTTTAGCTTGTAAAGGCGATGACGGAGACGAGTAGGGGAGAAACGGACGCTTAGCGAATCTGGTAGAGTGGGAGCAGATGTGTTCGTTCCCTGAAAATCCCTCCTGAGCTGCCAACCGAACGGCGGTATGGCAAAGTTAGCTCGTCTAGTAGGCTTGGTCGGTGGCGTCAACCGTTATCATAGACGGGGGCATATATTGTGCCTTTAAAGAGTGTTCCTGCCTTAGGTGGGAGAAATAGGGTGGTACCGCGGGTATGTTAAATCCCGTCCCTAAGGGGCGGGATTTTTATATAGAAAGGGCTTTGTTATGTTTCGTTCGGTGAGTAGTAAGGTGAATTTTCCTCAGGTTGAGGAGAACATACTTAGCTTGTGGAGAAAAAATAGAGTTTTTGAGCGGAGTGTAGAGAACCGCCGTGGCGCTCCTCGCTTTATGTTATATGAGGGACCACCTACTGCTAATGGTAGCCCGGGTATACATCATGTGTTGTCTCGTGTGTTTAAGGATGTTATACCACGCTATAAGGCAATGAAGGGCTATTATACTCCGCGCATTGCCGGTTGGGATACCCACGGATTGCCCGTAGAGCTAGAGGTGGAAAAGGAACTTGGCTTTTCAAGCAAGGCACAGATTGAAGAGTACGGTGTTGACCGATTCAATGCCCGCTGTAAGAAGAGTGTCTTTAGCTACCTTAAGGAATGGGAGGCAATGACTGAGCGTATTGCCTTCTGGGTTGACTTAAAACATCCGTACATCACTATGGACAACAAATATATTGAGACTGTCTGGTGGGCAATAAAGCAGATGTGGGATAAGGGGCTGGTATATCAGGGCTACAAGGTTACCCCTCATTGCCCTCGCTGTGGCACCTCCCTCAGCTCCCACGAGGTTGCTCTTGGCTATCAGGATGATGTTGAAGACCCATCAGTTTATATAAAGTTTAAGGTTGTCCCATCATCGCTAGTAGGCTCTGAGGTGCGTGAGCGACTGTTTAGGCTTTTGGGGGATAAGCCTGCCTATTCCCTGGCTTGGACAACGACTCCGTGGACTTTGCCAGGCAACACTGCCCTAGCAGTGGCCTCTGATGCTGAGTATGCGGTAGTTGAAACAGACAACGAGTATCTAATTTTGGCTTCAGCCTTGCTTGAGCAGGCAAGGCTAGGTGGTTACGAAGTGATGGAGAGGGTTAAGGGAAGGGACTTAATAGGGACGCAGTATGAACCGTTATTTAATCCACATAAGTATGGGGTGGAAGTCAGGTGTCCTATAGTGGTTGAAGACGCGAGCGGACAACTACATTGGGAACGTCCAGGTCTAGCACCACTGAGGGTCGAGCACGTAAGCGGACCCTTGAAGTACCCAGTGATCGCGGCTGATTTTGTATCTATGGGAGAAGGGACAGGAATTGTTCATGTTGCCCCTGCCTTTGGTGAGGTCGACTTTAATGCTCAATTTGATAATCCTCTGTGCTTTGTCCAACCTGTAAATTTGCAGGGTATTATTACCGGCAAATATCCTTTCTCGGGTAAATTCGTCAAAGATGCCGACCCTCTTATTCTTGATGACCTGAAGTCAAGGGGGTTGCTCTATCGCAGTGAGAGGATTCGCCACACCTATCCCTTCTGCTGGCGGTGCGAGACGCCTCTTCTCTACTATGCTAAGGAAACCTGGTATATCAAGACGACAGCAGTTAAAGAAGGTCTTATTGCCGGAAATAATGAG
>JAUXAP010000014.1 GCA_030619865.1 Dehalococcoidia bacterium
ATGTGTCAAGGAAGATGGGTTGCTCAAAAGTAATCTATTTCGCCTATTGGCAAATTGACTTCTATGTTCACAGGGAGTTAAAATCAGGGCAATATGCGGTTATTTGGTACATCTGGAATTCGAGGGATTGCCGATAATGACCTGCTTCAGCTAGCACTGAAAGTTGGCTTAGCGGTAGGGAAGGTTTATGGCAATGTAGTAGTGGGGTGTGATACCAGGACTTCTAGCGATGCTATGAAGCATAGCTTTATCTCAGGACTACTCGCTGCTGGCTCCAGATGTTGTGATGCTGGAGTTATACCCACACCAACGCTTGCCTTTGCCACCAGAGAATTTGACGCCGGGGCGATGATTACTGCCTCGCATAACCCCCCTGAATATAATGGTATGAAGCTTCTGAACCCGGACGGTTCTGCTTTCAATTCCTCCCAGAAAAGGCAGATAGAAGAGATGATTTTTAACGACTCCCTTACTGTTGCCCCGTGGGATAAGATTCAGAGCAGCAGTATTTATGAGGGAGCAATTGCAAAGCATGTTGAACGCACACTACAGAATTTCTCTAATAAGTTTAAGCTTAAGGTAGTAATAGATTGCGGTTGTGGTGCCGCCTCTTTGGTTACTCCCTATCTACTAGAAAAACTAGGCTGTGAAGTGGTAACCATGAACTGTTATCCCAGCGGTTTCTTCCCCCGCAATATTGAGCCAACTGAAGCTAACTTAGGGGACTTAACGAAGGCAACGAAAGAGTCTGGCGCCGATTTAGGCATTGCCCATGACGGTGATGCTGACCGGATGATGGCAGTGGATGATAAGGGCAGGTTTATTCCCGGGGATAAACTGCTGGTACTTTTCGCCCGGCAGATAGGGGCAAAGAAGGTAGTTACTACCATAGATGCCTCTATGATAATTGATGAAATGGGTCTTACTGTTACTAGAACCAGAGTAGGAGACAACTACGTGTCTGAGGAACTCAAAAAGAGTGGAGATTTTGGTGGTGAACCGTCAGGGACTTGGGTTTTCCCTACCATCTCGCTGTGTCCCGATGGCGTTTATGCTGCTGCCCAAATCGTAACTATAGCTAGCAAGCAAAAACTATCCCAATTAATTGATAGCATACCCCACTATCCACTTCTCCGAGGCAGCATCACCAGTGAAGGGGTAGTAATGTCCAAGCTGGAGCCATACTTAATGGCTATGGAGCCGTTATCGGTAGGCAATATTGACGGCATTAAGCTGAACTTTAAAGATGGCTGGGTGCTTGTCAGAGCCTCAGGTACCGAGCCTAAGATTAGACTGACAGCAGAAGCAAAGAGCGAGACACGAGCACAACAGCTATATGATAGCGGCCTTAAAGCAATCAAGGATTGTATAAAGGCGAGTAAGGAGGAATAGGTTGAAGGCAATTATTTTAGCTGCCGGGGAAGGGAGCCGAATGCGCCCCCTCACCTACACCAGACCAAAGGTAATGCTGCCTATAGCCAATAAGCCTATCCTAGAACATTTGCTCATTGAAGCTAAGAAGGCTGGTATTAGAGAATTTGTCTTCATCGTTGGCTATCACGATGAGCAGGTGCGTGATTACTTTGGCACCGGTGACAAATGGGAAGTAAGTATAGATTATTGCACCCAGAGGAAGCAATTGGGCACGGCTGATGCCCTTAGAACAGTTGAAGATTTGGTAGATGGAAACTTCCTGGTGATAAATGGGGATATTATTGTCAACCAAAAAGACATCTATAACCTAACCAAAAGAAGGAACAATACTCTGAGCACAATTGAGGTTGAGGACACACGAGGTCTAGGTGCGGTTAAGTTAAGCAAAGGCAAAGTAGTCCATATTTACGAGAAGACGGAAAAGCCTCCTTCCAATATGGCAAATGCTGGCCTGTATCTATTCACCCCAGATATATTCGACGCCATATCTCAGACTTCAAAATCGCCACGGGGGGAGTTTGAGATAACCGATTCCTTACAGTTGATGATAGATAAGAGACGTCATGTCTCTTATCAGGGAATTAGCTATTGGCTCGACCTTAGCTATCCCTGGGACTTACTGGCCGCCAATGAATCTCTACTGGCAGAGACTAAAGTGCAGAACCTAGGTGAAATAGAAGAGAATGTGGTAATGAAAGGGTCAGTTTCTGTTGGAAAAGATACAATAGTAAGATCAGGCTCTTACATAATTGGCCCGGTGATAATCGGGCAGAACTGTGATATTGGACCAAACTGCTATATTCGCCCTTCCACTTCTATTGGTGATAATTGTCATATAGGCAATGCCGTGGAGGTTAAGAATTCTATAATTATGAAGGGTAGTAAGGTCCCTCACCATAATTATGTAGGTGATAGCATTATTGGCGAAGGGTGCAATTTTGGCGCTGGCACCAAGATTGCTAACCTCAGGCTAGATAAAAAAGATATACAGATAGCCGGTATAAATACCAAAAGACAAAAACTGGGGGCTATAATCGGTGATAGGGTTGAAACTGGGATTAACGCCGCTATCAACGTAGGGTGTATAATTGGCAACGATACTCACATAGGACCAGGGGCTATAGCCAGTGGGATTATTGCGCCAAATTCAAGAATATTTTAGGTGATGAACAATGAAGCAGGCAGTGATTCTAGCAGCGGGTGAAGGTCAGAGACTCAGACCGTTCACGGTTACCAAGCCAAAATCAATGCTCTCCATAGCTGGTAAGCCAATAGTGCAGTATGTGGTTGAGTCACTAGCTCAGAATGGTATTCGTAATATTGTGCTCGTAGTGGGTTACAGGAAAGAGCAGGTACTTGATTATATAGGTGCCGGGAAGCAGTTTGGTGTTGATATAACCTATGTAACCCAGGAGAAGCAACTGGGCACAGCCCATGCGCTGGCACAGGCTAAGGCAGTAACCGAGAGTGAATTCCTCGTTCTGCCAGGAGATAATCTTATTGAAGCTGACACAATTGCCCAGTTTGTAACCACAAAGCCTGAGGCAGTGCTGGTGAAGAAGGTAGATAACCCAACTAGATATGGGGTGGTGACCATAGATAGTGATATGGTCAAGAATATTACAGAGAAACCCAGAGAGGCTGAAAGTAATATTGTTAATACCGGCATTTATGCCTTTACCACGGAAATCTTCAGCTTTGTTAAAGCTGAGCTGGATATCCCCACTGTCTTAAACAATATGCTGGCTAAGGGCTATCCTATCAATACCATGGAAACAGATGGCACCTGGCTTGACGTTGTTTACCCATGGGATATATTAAGCCTTAATGACGCCGTTCTTGGCCAGATCCCGGCCAACCTGGAGGGCACTATTGAGAAAGGTGTCTCACTGAAGGGGCTGGTCTCAGTGGGCAAAGGCACAATGATAAGGTCAAACTCCTACATAGCTGGTCCGGTAGTTATTGGGACTAACTGTGACATAGGCCCCACTGTATGCATCCTACCGGCTACCGATATAGGCGATAATGTAGTTATTTCGCCATTTACTGAGATTAAGAACAGTGTTATAGGCAACGATGTTAATATCGGACCGGGTTGTATTATAGAGAACTCAGTTATTGATAAGGGCTGTGTTATCAAAGGGCACTTTGCTGCCTATAGTGACGAAGCTGATGTTAGGGTCGATGATGAATACCATAAGATGGATGTAGGTGCCATGCTGGGTGAGGGCTGCAGCCTAGGTAATAGTGTAGTAGCCCAGCCTGGGGTCATTTTGGGCAACTATAGTCAGGTTCAGGCACTGAAGCTGATTAGTGGTAGGTTGCCTGATAAGAGCTTGGTATTTTAAATTATGTGCGGCATCATAGGTTATATTGGAAATAAAGAAGCTCAGTCCATTCTGCTTAGCTCACTAGGCAGGCTGGAGTACAGGGGCTACGACTCCTGTGGCATAGCCGTGGCAAGCAGCAGCATCAAGGTGTATAAAGATGCCGTCAGAGTGGAACCACTGGCAAAAGCAATGCCACAGCTTAGCGGGACAATAGGCATTGGTCACACCAGGTGGGCAACCCATGGCAAGCCATCTCAAGCAAATGCTCATCCCCACTGCGACTGTCAGGACAAAATTGCCGTGGTGCACAACGGAATAATAAGTAATTTCCATTTATTAAAACAAAAGCTAATCAGCGAAGGGCACAATTTTACTTCTGAAACAGATACCGAGGTAATACCGCACCTGATTGAGAAGTATTATGACGGCGATTTAGAAAAAGCGGTAGAAACAGCCCTGCACCAAGTAAAAGGTTCCTACGCTATCATAGTATTGGCGGCAGACGAGACCAAATTGATAGTTGCCAAGAAAGATAGCCCGTTAATTATTGGCATAGGCGATAGGGAAAACTTTATCGCCTCAGATGTGCCGGCGATACTAGATTACACCAACAGAGTTATATATTTAGAAGACGGTGATATAGGAGTTGTTACCTCAGATGAGATAAGGATTAAAAAAGAAGGCAGGGAGGTTGACAGAAAGGAACACAAGATTTTATGGAGTGTAGAAGATGCTCAAAAGGCAGGCTATGAGCACTTCATGCTTAAGGAGATTCACGAACAGCCCAAGGTGATACGAGATACTCTAGGAGAATACGCTCAAGCGACTGAACCTAATGTTGATTTAGAAAGGATAAGGGACGCGGGCATAGAGTCCATACTCATACTGGCTTGTGGCACTTCTTATCACGCCGCCTTGATAGGAAAATATATTGTGGAGGAATTGCTCAGAATTCCGGTGAGGGTTGAGATAGCCTCTGAACTCAACTACTACGGTCAGATTCCAGCTGGAACTCTGGCAATTGCCATCACCCAGTCTGGTGAGACGGCAGATATATTAAGAGCTATGAAAAGGTTAAAAGGGGTGGGGGGCCGGGTGTTAGCCATTATTAATGTGGTGGGGAGCAGTGCCAGCCGAATCGCCGACCAGACTATTTATACCAGGGCTGGCCCAGAGATAAGCGTGGCTGCCACCAAGAGCTTTATAGCTCAGCTTATGGTGTTATATTGGCTAATGATGTCATATTCAAAGGTTGACGCCAGAAGATTAGCCAGTATGCTCCTGGGATTAAGAGAGATGCCAGGCAAGGTTCAACAGGTATTAGATAATGAGGATAAGATTCTGGAGTGTGCTAGATACCTATCAGCGTATGAAAATGTATTCTTCATCGGTAGGGGTATTAACTTTCCGGTAGCTTTAGAGGGGGCGCTTAAGCTAAAAGAGATTTCCTACATTCATGCCGAAGGCTATGCTGCTGGAGAGCTGAAGCACGGTCCCTTTGCTTTGCTAGGTCCTGATGCGCCCGTTATTGCCATTGTAACCCAGGATAATACCTATGAGGCTATGTTAGCCAATATCAAGGAAATCAAGGCTAGGGGGTCACCCTTAATAGCGCTGGCGAAGGAAGAGGATGGGACTATTGAGGAATTAGCCGACTCAGTCATCACCGTGCCTAAGGTTGATGCCATATTTTCCCCGGTGGTTAATACTATAGCCCTCCAGCTACTTGCCTACTATACTGCTAAAGAGAGGGGCTGTCCCATAGACTTCCCACGGAACCTGGCTAAGAGTGTAACCGTGGAATAAAGGAACAAGCACGACATCCACTCTTCAACGAGCTGCCCGGCGTGCCCGCTGACCAGAAACAGTTTGACAAGGAAAGTGTCTTTACCTATCATATTTTTGTCCAAGTAAAACATTTAACTATGGGAAAGGAGCAATAGCAAAGATGACGATTGAACCAGTTTTAGACCCACGGGGGAAGCAAGAAAGACCCATACTAAAGTTAGCTCCTCGAGGCACCATAGACAACTTACGCCGAGGCCCGGTTCTTTTCTACGATAATACCAAGCTCTCATTTTGCAATTATGGTGAGATATTTATGCGGATTAAGGAGAACTTCACCAAAGAGGGTGTCACCAACTTCGTCGATTTCCGTGAGACGGTCCGCGGCAAGACTAGCCAGGAGCTGAAAGACTACGCCGCCAAGCTAGCCAAGGCTGGCCCGGTGGCAGCGATAATTGCTTTAGGTGACATGGGTACCAGCCCGGCGACAACGATAGTCACTATCGCCCTAGAAGAACTCGGTATACCGAGTGTTTACATCACCGCTCCTCCAGGCTCCGAACTAGTCAAGGCGGTTGCTTTTTATCGGGCTGGACAGCTCTGCCTCTGCCCACTTTTTATCTACCAGGGCAGCACGGTTGAAGATGTCCGCCGGGAAATTGACAAACAGATGTCCTGCATTCTGGAGTCCCTTACTCTCCCACCAGATAAGATCGCCAAGAGGGCATTCCTAGACTTCAAGCTTGACACCGAGGCGCCCGCAAAAAACGGCCTCCTGGAGTTAACCGACAAAATTAAACTCAACGAATCTGACTTATCCGAGCCGGCAGTCGGCATCGAGGAGGTGACCGACCTCTTCAACTCGCTCCACATCAGCGATGGGCTACCCATCGTGCCGCCAACCCGTAAGCGCTATGAACGAATGTTGTCCTACTGTCCTTTTGGGCCGAATATGGTTCTTGCTCATGAAATAGGGCCAACGGGGAAGGACATCACTGTCAAAGACATTGCCGTGGCCGCTGTCATGGCTGGCTGCAAGCCAGAGCACATGCCTATCTTAATCACCGCTTTTAAGGCCATGGCCAGCCCGAAGTACAACTTCCTCCAGTCCGTGACCACTTCGCATCCGGGTGGTAATCTGGTCTTGGTTAGCGGTCCCTTAGCCCAAGAGTTGGGCGTACACGGCGGGCAGGGTTGTCTCGGCCCCGGATTTGCCGCCAATGCGACCATTGGACGAGCCGTCAATCTAGTCATCATCAACGTCTGCCGCTCTGTTCCAAACTATGCAGACCTAGCATGCATTTCATCTCAGGCTGAGCTGACCTATTGCTTTAGCGAGGACCCCAAGCTGAGCCCCTGGCCGACTATCAATGCCGAGCGCTATGATGCCCAAACGACCACGGTGCTCGTCCTCAAGGCTGAACCGCCCCATGATATCATCGACTTCCTGAGCCAGACGGCAGGTGACCTGCTTGACACTATAATTGATAGCTGTACCACCCTAGGCAGCAATAATGCCTACATCCCGGGTCCCCTCATCGTCGTCATCACGCCTGACCATTCCTGGTTGCTCGACCGGGAAGGTTGGGACAAGGACAAAATTCGGGAACATATCCATGTCCGCACTCATCATGAGACACCCATGGTCATAAACCGGGGGCTGGTTCCAGTCCGACCAAAGGACTTTGCCACCCGTCATCCAATGCCAGTCACACGCTCACCAAAGGATGTTGAGATCGTTGTTGCCGGCGGGCGGGGTGGTCATTCAACGGTCATTCTCCCCTGGGCTTTGCACAGCGAAGCCATCGTCGAGCCGGTGCTCCTACCTAACGGTAAAGTTCCCAAGAGCATTAAGGATTTCAAAGGAAAGTAGCGCCAACAAAGTTGGTTTAACCCCTTCAAAAAGGAGAGTGTTTCATGAATAAGAGTAAAGGCACCTTGAAGAAAGAAGGCGGAGAGTTTGCATCCCAGAGAGCCTTTTCGACTATCCCTCTCCCCTCAAGAGAGGAAAAGCCACGTCAGAAGGGTCTGACGATGCTCATAGACTGGGGGATAGACCTCGAAGCGCAGAACAATATAGTTCAAATTGCCGGGCCTTTTATTGACATCGCTAAAATTGCAGTTGGTATTTCCGGTCTCCTCCCTCTCGACCTGCTCCAGCGTAAGATCGAGAACTATCGTCGTAGTGACATCCTTGCCTTCCCGGGCGGGATGTATCTGGAATATGCCATCAGCCTCGGAAAGACGGATGCCTACTTCAAGCATTGCGCTGAGGCAGGGTTTAAGCTGGTCGAGGTCTCGGACAACGTGGACGTGCTGCCTGAGGACGTGAAACAAAAAGTTATCAGCAATGCCATCAAGAACTACGGTTTCAAAGTCCTGGGTGAGACCGGTAGCAAGATGGAATCCAGTTCTGTGCAACACCTCATCGATGATGTCAAGGCCTGCCTCGATGCAGGTGCATGGAAGGTACTTGTGGAAGCACTCGAGCTTTACGATACAGCCTTGAAGGAAGACATCATACAAGAGCTAATGGCCGCCCTACCGGTGGACAAGCTAGTCATTGAGATTCCCGGAGCGTGGGTGCCCAATGTCCATGAATTCGACCGCCACAGCATGATTAGACGCCTGATTGAGTGGATCGGCCCAGATGTCAACCTAGGCAATATCGAGTCGCCCGAACTACTCATGGTTGAGACGTTACGCCGCAAGCACGGTGTAGCTGGATATCACTAGTCAACCGGACAAGCACACTTGCTTGACTTTTCAGCCAGTATAGGATAAATTTAATAAAGGGTATTCTAAAACAAGCAGCAAGAATTAGCTAAGTTTGAGTATTCTTCCCAAGAAGTAAAAGTGGGATAGTAAAGAGTAGTCTTGCTGAGAAAGTTCCGAAGACTTTTTCAGCTATAATTATGCCAAAAATAAGATATCGATGAAGATTGCCATTAGCGGTAAAGGAGGGGTAGGTAAGACCTTATTAGCATCTCTTCTTTCTAAAACATTCGCTGAGTCTGGCTACTCCGTTCTAGCCATAGATGCTGACCCCGATGCCAATCTAGCCGCTACCCTTGGCTTTCCCCACGCTGAGAAGATAACCCCCATATCTGAGATGAAGGCTCTTATTAAGGAAAGGACAGGGGCACGACCTGGCCAAGGTGCAAGTTTTTTCAAGTTAAATCCTAGAGTCAATGACCTGCCAGAGAAGTATTCCCAGCAGTTTAACGGGATTAGACTAATGGTAATGGGGCGAATTAAAAAGGGTGGCACCGGCTGTTATTGTCCGGAAAACGCTTTGCTACAAGCCCTGATCACTCATCTACTCTTGGCAAGGGATGAAGTAGTTATTTTGGATATGGAGGCTGGAATAGAACATCTAGGACGAGCTACTGCTACGGCAGTAGATAAATTGATTGTAGTAGTAGAGCCAAGTAGACGGAGCGTTGAAACCGCCTATAGAATCAATAAGTTAGCACAAGATATTGATTTACAAAATATCGCCGTAGTAGGCAACAAAATTCGAAGCCAACCAGAGAAGGAATTTTTGATTTCTAACCTGCCTGGCTTTGAACTCCTCGGCTTTATCCCCTATGACCAAGCAATAGTAGATGCTGATCTGGCTAATCTTCCCCTTGTTAACTCCAGCCAGCAGATTATTAACGAAGTAAGAAATATCTACCATGCCTTGTTATCTACTAAGGCACCAAGCCCGAAATGATAAAATAAATAAAGGAGGTACCTGTGGCTTACGACGCGGTAAAAATGAAGGATTGGCAAATTGCGGAAGCAGCTGAAGCAAATATGCCAACCCCCGATGAATGGCGAGAGAAACTGAATCTACAAAAGGACGAGATGCTTCCCTACGGGAGAATATCCAAACTCGATTTCCTGAAGATCATGGAGCGTCTCAAAGACAAGCCGGATGGCAAGTACATTGAAGTAACTGCCATAACCCCTACCCCATTGGGTGAAGGAAAAACCACGACCACGATGGGTATTTTGGAGGGTATGGGCAAGCGGGGGCTGAATGTGGGCGGTTGTATCCGTCAGCCCTCAGGTGGACCGACTATGAATATCAAGGGAACTGCTGCCGGCGGTGGCAATGCCCTGCTCATTCCCATGACCGAATTTTCCATGGGTCTTACCGGCGACATTAACGATATCACCAATGCCCACAACTTGGCTATGATTGCCCTTACCGCCAGAATGCAGCACGAGCGCAATTACAATGACGAACAACTGGCTAAGCGCACCAGGATGCGCCGTCTGGACATTGACCCCACCCGGGTGGAGATGGGCTGGGTTATAGATTTTTGCGCCCAGAGCCTGAGGAACATCATTATAGGCATCGGTGGACGCATGAATGGCTTCATGATGCAGTCTAAGTTCGGCATCACCGTGAGCTCCGAGCTGATGGCTATGTTATCAATTGTCAAGGATTTGGCTGACTTGCGAGAAAGAATGGATAATATTACTGCAGCCTTTGATAAGAAAGGCAATCCCATTACCACCGGTGACTTGGAAGTGGGAGGGGCCATGACCGCCTGGATGCGTAACACCATTAACCCCACTCTTGCCTGCACCGTAGAGTACCAACCGTGCATGGTGCATGCCGGCCCGTTTGCTAATATTGCTGTGGGTCAATCCTCCATTATCGGCGACCGTGTTGGGCTGAAGTTGTTTGATTACCATGTAACTGAAAGCGGCTTCGCCGCTGACATTGGCTTTGAGAAGTTCTGGAATGTCAAGAGCCGCTTAAGTGGCCTTAAACCAAATGTGTCGGTGCTAACTACTACTATCCGAGCACTGAAAATGCACGGTGGTGGACCCAGGGTGGTAGCCGGCCTCCCCTTGACTGATGCCTATACTAAAGAAGACCTCGGACTTCTGCAGAAGGGCATCCCAAACATGCTGCACCACATCAACGTTATCAGGAAATCAGGCATCAACCCAGTGGTGTGTATCAATAGATTCCATGCTGACACTAAGGCAGAGATTGCTATGGTTCGAAAAGCAGCTGAGGCAGCTGGGGCACGCTGCGCTATGTCCAGCCATTGGGCTGATGGTGGTGATGGCGCTTTAGAGCTAGCTGATGTCATCAAAGAGGCCTGTGAAGAGGAGAATAAATTCAAATTCTTATATCCAATGGAGATGAAACTGAGAGAACGAGTCGACAGAGTCGCTAAGGAAGTCTACGGGGCTGATGGCGCGACTTGGACTCCTGAAGCTGAAGCCAAAGCCAAGAAGCTCGAGGCTGATTCAAAGTACGATGATTATGCTACCATGATGGTAAAGACCCATCTTTCCCTCACTCACGACCCAGCAGTTAAAGGTGTCCCCAAGGGATGGACTCTGCCCATCCGTGATGTGTTAATTTACTCCGGAGCGAAATTCCTCTGCCCCTGCGCCGGAACTATCAGCCTGATGCCGGGGACCTCTTCTGACCCCGCCTTTAGAAAGGTCGATGTAGACGTAAAAACAGGAAAGGTCAGTGGCTTGTTTTAGTTTAGTTCTTTCGAGCGCTTGATATCACTAGGAGTTAGATGACCAAAGCTGCAATAGATAAAAAAAGGAAGGTTCACTTCGACCCCGATAATGTAGATATTATCGTGGCGCAAGGTGAAAATCTCCTGCAGGCAGCAATAGATGCCGGGGCACATATTAATGCCTCCTGTGGGGGGGCTGGTGTTTGTGGCACTTGCAAGGTCCTAATTAAAGAAGGAAAGGTGAAAAGCACCCGGACTGAGAAGCTCTCGGCAGAGGAGTATAAGCATGGTTTCAGGCAAGCCTGTCAAAGCAGCATAATCACCGACCTAACCGTTAGTATTCCGGTAGAATCAAGGCTGGAGACAGCGGTTCTTGCCCGGGAGGGAAAGGAGATGGCAGCCGGCGTCCAGCAACCAGAGACTTTAGCTACCGGCTGGAGATTTAATCCCCCCCTAAGCAAACTCTTTGTTGAGCTTCCACCGCCAACCTTAGAAGATAATACCAGTGACCTGTCCCGGGTGCTACGAGGCTTAAAACAGCAATATAATCTGGATAATATCTCAGTAGACTTTGGCGTGATAAAGAAACTGGCTAAGGTTTTGCGAGATGGCGATTGGAAGGTCACTATTACCACCCTTATGACTGGAACTGAAACCCAATCGGATGGTGAGCCAAGGCTAACAATGATAAATATCGAGCCAGGAGATACTAGAGGAAAATATTACTCTCTGGCCTTTGATATTGGAACCACTGGTGTCCGTGCCCAGTTACTTGATTTAAAACGGGGAAGGGTTCTGGCTCAAGGCGTAGATTACAATGGGCAGATTAGCTACGGTGCCGATGTTATCACTCGTATCGCCTACTGCCAGAAACGAGGTGGCCTTCAGAGGTTACAGAAGACGGTTGTGACTACCATGAACGGGATTATTAAGGAGCTATTAACACAAGCCGAGGTCGAGATGGAAGATATTGGTTACGTGGTCGTTGCCGGCAATACGACAATGCTCCAGCTCTTTCTCGGTCTCGAGCCTAAGTACCTGAGGTTAACCCCTTATACCCCGGTAGCCAACTTTATGCCCCTGGTAAGAGCAAATTATCTAGGGCTTGAACTAGGAGAACATGTTTACCTCTATGCTCTTCCCTCGGTAGCGAGCTATGTCGGAGCTGACATTGTTTCCGGGATTCTAGGGACAGGGGTACATCAACGTAAAAAGTTAACGCTATACGTAGATATAGGAACCAATGGTGAGATAGTAATCGGAAACTCGGATTGGATGGTAACTGCCTCTTGCTCGGCTGGCCCTGCCTTTGAAGGTGGCGGGATAAAGCATGGCACGATAGCCACCGATGGAGCCATCGAGCAGTTTGACATCAATCCATCAAATTTCGAGCCAACGATTAGCACCATCGGTGACACAAAACCAAAAGGAATCTGCGGCTCAGGCTTAATAAATATCGTCGCCGGGCTACTTGAAGCCGGGGTCATTAGCCAGAATGGTAAATTTAACACCGACCTCCACACCAAAAGAGTCAGAGAGGGTAGCGATGGCTACGAGTATGTTCTATCCTGGGCACCAGAAACTCAAATCAGCAAAGATATTGTTATTACCGAGGTAGATATTGATAATCTCATTCGTGCCAAAGCAGCCATGTATGCTGGATGCCAGACATTAATCAAAAGTGTAGGACTTACCGGCAATAATCTGGAGCAGGTGATTATTGCTGGTGCCTTCGGTAGCAGCCTTGACATAGAAAAATCTATTACTATCGGGCTTTTTCCTGATATTCCCCGGGATAGATTTATCTATATTGGCAACGGCTCCCTTTTGGGAGCAAGATTAACCTGTTTCTCTACTGACATGCTTGATGAGGGGGAAAAGGTTGCCAGAATGATGACCAATTTTGAGTTGAGTGAAAACACCACTTTTATGAATAATTATATAGCGGCTCTATTTTTACCACACACCAATGCCGATGAGTTTCCCTCAGTGAGTAAAAGATTAGCAACTGGCGAAAAGGTAAATTAAAGCGGAGGATAACCATTTGAGTTTTAATATTGCTGTAGCTGGAAAGGGCGGTAGCGGTAAAACATCTATAGCCAGCCTCGTCATTCGTTACCTAATGAAAAACGGCTCGGGGCCAATTCTGGCAGTTGATGCTGACCCTAATGCCAATCTGGGGGAAAGCCTGGGGCTTGAGGTAAAACAGACTATTGGTGCCATACTGGCTGGTTTTCAAGGGGAGAAAATAGGAATTCCACCGGGAATGACCAAGCAGAATTACTTGGAATACAAATTAAATGAGATTGTGGTTGAGAGTAAGGCTCTTGACCTGATAACGATGGGCAGGGGCGAGGGCCCAGACTGCTACTGCTATCCCAACCTCATCCTGAAAAAGTTTGTTGACACCCTGGCTGAAAACTACGCTTACGTGGTTATGGATAATGAGGCAGGGATGGAGCATCTATCCCGAAGAACCACTCAGAATATTGATGCGCTGCTCATAATCTCCGACCATTCAGTGAAGGGTATCCGCACTGTTGCCAGAATAAGTGACCTGGTCTCTGAACTCAACCTGGTAGTCAAAAGACAATCGGTGATAATTAATTTCGTCCCCGGCACGCTAGACCCTCTCGTCACCGAGGAATTAGACAAGCTAGGAATTGAAACCCTGGCTACAATACCTATGGATGAGGAAGTGCGTGAGTATGACCTCAAGCTTAAGCCACTGCTTGACCTGCCCGATACTTCCAAGGCAGCAATAGCAATTAGTGATTTGATGGCTAAGCTTCTTAAATAATTTAAGGGGAGGGGAAATGACAGCACAAATTATTAGTGGCAGAGAGATTGCAAGGCAGATTCGCGAAGAGCTAAAGCAGGAAATCGCTGAACTCAAGGAAAAGCATAATCTCATACCAGGATTAGCCACTGTCTTGGTGGGTGAAGACCCTGCATCCCAGGTCTATGTGGGACAAAAGGAGAAAACATCCCACAACCTGGGTATCTATTCGGAAAGATATGACCTGCCGGCTGATACCAGCGAGGAGAAACTGCTTGTCCTAATTGATAAGTTGAACAAAGACCCCAAGATTCATGGCATTCTGGTTCAACTACCCCTGCCCAAACACATCAATGAAACCAGAATTCTTTATGCTCTCGACCCCAAGAAGGATGTTGATGGCTTTCACCCGGTGAATGTGGGTAAATTGATGATTGGCGAGCCTGATTACTTACCCTGCACCCCCCATGGCATCCAACAGCTCCTAGTCAGGTCCGGGATTAAGACTGAAGGGGCAGAGGTAGTGATTGTTGGTAGAAGTAATATCGTAGGCAAACCCATAGCTAATATTCTTCTCCAAAAGAAAGAGGGAGCCAATGCCACCGTCACGGTGTGTCATACCCGAACCAAGGATATATCTTTTCACACCAAGAGGGCTGATATACTGATTGTAGCCGCCGGCAAACCCAAGGCTATCACCGCTGATATGGTTAAAGAAGGAGTAGTGGTGATTGATGTCGGCGTTAACCGAATAGGCAAAACCGAATCAGGCAAAGCTATTTTATGCGGGGATGTTGACTTTGATGCTGTTAAGGAGAAGGCTAAAGCCATTACTCCGGTACCTGGTGGGGTTGGCCCTATGACTATAACCATGCTTATGCTAAATACAATAAGAGCGGCAAAACTAGCTGCTGGTTTAGCCTAGAAAGGGAGGCGGATGGAATACAAAATTGAGAAAAAGAGCGCACCCGGTCGGGAGGAGGTAGAGGTGCTGGGGGCAACCTTTGAAGAGGGTAAGCCCGAGGGTGAGGAGATGGGGAGATGGAGACAGAAACTGGCTAGCAGAGAAGAGAAGCTTAAATATCTACAAACCGGTGAGAGATACTGGTACGGAAAAGACTGGTATGGCAGTGAGAAGAGAAAGAACCCGGCTTAGATAAGGGGGTTAAGCAATGACGTTTGAAATTCCTAAAACATCGTACAGTGGGAAGATTAGAGAGACAACGCTGGGCACAGGGGACAAAACTATAACTATTGGTGGTGAGACAGCTTATCCATTTCACCTATTTGAAGGTGAGATGCCCCACCTGCCCAAAATAGCTATGGAGGTTTGGGATTGTTCCCCCGAGGACTGGGCCGAGGCTGCCTTAGAGCCCTTTACCGGGGTTACCGATGACCCCGTTGCCTGGGCAAAGAAATGTATTGACGATTATGGAGCCGAGATGATTGCCCTGCAACTAATAAGCACCGACCCTAATGGGCTAAACCGTGGAGCTGATGAAACCGCCGAAGTCGTCAAGAAGGTGGCTGATGCTATTGATATTCCCTTAATTGTTTGGGGTACGGGTAATGAGGATAAAGATACCGAGGTTCTGAGAAAAGTGGCTGAGGTTTGCCAGGGTAAGAACCTGATTATCGGACCGGTTGAGGAAGGAGATCATAAGCGGATTGGTGCCTCAGCCATTGGTTATAATCATACCGTGATTGCGTCAACACCTATAGATATAAACCTGGCTAAGCAGCTTAACATACTGCTGAGTAATCTTGGCGTTCCTGATGAACGACTGCTGATAGACCCTACTGTCAGCAGTATAGGCTACGGTATTGAGTATGCCTATTCAGTAATGGAAAGAATCAGGATGGCAGGGCTAACCCAGCAGGACGAAAAGCTCCAATTCCCTATCATTTGTAATATAGCTAAGGAGGTATGGAAGACCAAAGAAGTGCATCTGGCAAATAATGAGCTCAATATGGGAGATGCCAAAAAGAGGGGCATTTTAATGGAAGCCATGACAGCAATGGTCTTACTCCTAGCCGGGGCAGATGTGTTAATCATGAGACACCCAGAGGCGATAAAACTGGTTCGAGAGATGATAGCTGAGTTGACGACTACAAAATAATTCTGAAGGGAGAATAGCGGGATGGCAGAAGTAGAAAAGAACAAAAAGAGTGTAGATACAGCCAGTCTCGAGCTAATAGATAAAGCTTGCGCTGACGAAGTCAGCCTTGCTTTCGATAGAGCAGAGCAGATGAAGCCCTGCCCCATAGGCGTAGTGGGTAGTTGTTGCAGCAATTGTGGTATGGGACCCTGCCGGGTACCCTTACCTAAAGGGAAAGAGGAAACACCAGAGGGCAAAAAGAAGAGACGGGGCATCTGTGGAGCAACGGCTGAGACTATCGCTGCTCGTAATTTCGCCCGTATGATAGCCGGTGGGGCAGCAGCCCATTCCGACCACGGCCGGGCGGTAGCTGAACTGTTCATAGCCGCCGCCAAGGGAGAAGCTCCAGGCTACGAGATTAGAGACGAGCAGAAACTCCTGCAGCTAGCTCTGGACTGGGGCATTGAGATTGGGGACCGCAGTAATCAGGAGATAGCTGTTGATCTCGGGGAAAAGGCTCTAGCTGAGTTCGGACGGCAGGAGGGCGAGCTTCTGTTCCTGAAAAGGGCACCCCTAAAGCGCCAGGAACTATGGCGGAAGCGGGGAGTTGCCCCACGAGGCATAGATAGAGAGATTGTAGAGATAATGCACCGTACCCATGCCGGTGTTGACCAGGACTATCAAAACCTGCTTAAGCAAGGCACGAGAGCTGCCCTAGCCGACGGCTGGGGAGGAAGCATGATTGCTACCGAGCTTCAAGACATCCTCTTCGGCACACCAGCACCCCTTTTGGGGCAGGTAAACCTGGGTGTGCTCAAAGAAGACGAGGTAAACCTTATCATTCACGGCCATGAGCCTTTACTCTCCGAGATGATTGTCGTCGCCGCTCAGGACACCGAGATGATAGAACTGGCTAAGTCCAAAGGAGCCAAGGGGATAAACCTGGCTGGCATGTGCTGTACGGCTAATGAGATATTAATGCGTCACGGAGTGCCTCTGGCCGGTAACTTCTTACAACAAGAGCTAGCGCTGGTAACCGGGGCGGTAGATGCCATGGTAGTGGATGTTCAGTGCATTATGGAATCCCTGCCTGACATAGCCCAGTGCTACCATACCAAGATTATCACCACCTCACCCAAAGCCAAAATTACGGGTGCTATACACATCGAGTTTGACGAGCACAAAGCTATGGAGTCAGCCAAAGAGGTAGTGAGAACAGCTATTGAGAACTTCCCCAGGCGGGGTAAGAATATCCTCATTCCCCAAGAGCAGCACGACCTGATTGCTGGATTCAGCCATGAAACCATTAACTATCTACTGGGTGGTCTGTTCCGTGCTTCATACCGGCCGTTAAACGACAATATCATCAATGGCCGCATCAGGGGTGTAGCCGGCGTTGTCGGCTGCAATAATGCCCGCTCCACCCATAATGAGGGTCACATTAACATGGTTAAAGAGCTTATAAAGAATGATGTACTAGTACTCCAAACCGGCTGCAGCGCCATGGCCAGTGCCATGGCTGGTCTTATGGTGCCAGAGGCAGCAGCCAAATATGCCGGCGAGGGGCTGGCTTCCGTATGTGAAGCAGTAGGCATCCCTCCAGTATTACATATGGGCTCCTGCGTGGATAACAGCCGCATCCTGATAGCGGCTACTGCTATGGTAAAAGACGGTGGTCTAGGTGATGACATCAGTGACCTGCCCGTAGCCGGGGCAGCACCGGAGTGGATGAGTGAAAAGGCAATCTCCATCGGGCAGTATTTTGTCGCTTCAGGAGTATTTACTGTATTCGGCGTAACCTGGCCTACCACAGGCAGCAAAGAGGTAACCGATTACCTGTTCAAAGACTTTGAAGAGATGTACGGTGGAATGTGGGCATTTGAGCCTGACCCGATCAAAGCAGCCCAATTGATGATTGAGCATATTGACAAGAAACGTAAAGCCTTAGGTATTGACAAGGCTAGAGAGAGAATACTCTACGATATGGAGATGAGACGCGACCTAATCTAGGCACTAGTAGAGATAGAAGGTGAGGGATTAGACATGTCTAAAATTATCGCATCAGCAGCTATTAGAGGAGCTCACAAAATTGTAAGTCAGGCCGAGAAGAAGTGGCAGGAAGCGATGGACAAATGGGGAACCAATGAACCAGTGGGTTTCCCAAACACCGCCTATTATCTGCCAATAATCTATGGAATCCTAGGTACTAAGGTGGAAAAACTGGGTGACATGGAGCAAGTATTAAAGAGGTGTAAAGACTTGCTGCCACCACCGGTAAGGGAGGAGCACCCCCTGCCCTACCTAGCACCAGCCCTTGATGCCGGGATGACAACCTTCTTCGCCGAGGAGCTCATTGAAGCCATAAGGTATCTGGAGCAGCCAGATTTCTATACCAAGCAAGAGGATATCACCGATAATAACATCTGGCTAGGTGCTGCTGATGATGTAATCCTGAGAAAGAGAGGCATTGAGTTTGTCGATGGCACCGCCCCAGGCTTTGCTGCCGTTTGTGGTGCTGCTCCGAGCCCTGAGATTGCCAAGAATATTGCCCAGGAACTCCAGGAGAAGAATCTTTACGTCTTTATGGTCGCTGAACATGACGGTAAGAAGTTTTCTGACCAGCTCGTAGAGGCTGGGGTGCAGATTGGGTGGCCAACTCGCCTGGTCTCCTTTGGCCCTGATATTAGTGCTGCTGTATTTGCCATGGGCTTTGCTACCAGAGCAGCTATGTCCTTTGGCGGCATTGAGCCTGGTGACTTCAGGAAAATCCTTATCTATAACAAAGACCGCATCTTTGCTTTTGTTTTACCACTGGGCTATGTTAGCGATGAGTGGTATGCTAATGCTGCCGGGGCAGTCAACTGGGGGTTCCCCACCATTGCTGATACCCCGATACCTGAGATTCTGCCAACCGGGATTTGCACCTATGAACACGTTGTCTCCAATATTCCCCATGATAAAATTGTAGCCAAAGCAATAGAGGTAAGAGGGCTAAAGGTTGCCTTGGCTGAGGTGCCAATTCCAGTAGCCTTCGGCCCCGCCTTTGAGGGTGAGAGAATTCGTAAGGGCGAGTTCCATGTAGAGTGTGGTGGCAACAGGACGCCTATGGTTGAGTGGGTTACCTCCAAGCGGATGGATGAGGTAGAGGACGGGAAGATTGAAATGATTGGCCCCGAGGTAACTGACGCCGAGGCTGATTCTGCCTTACCTCTAGCCATAGTGGTTGAGGTCGCCGGAAGGGAGATGCAGGAAGATTATGAACCTATCTTGGAGCGGCAAATCCACCATCTTATAAACTACGCTCAAGGGTTATTCCACCAAGGACAGCGAGATATCGCCTGGTTACGAATTGGCAAACAGGCAGTAGAAAAGGGATTCAAGTTCTACCATATTGGCTCTCTCCTCCATGCCAAACTGCATCAAGATTTTGGTCGAATCTTTGATAAATTGCAGGTAAAACTCTATACCGAGGAAGATAAAGTAAAGGAGATAATAGAAAAGGCCAAAGCAGTATATGTAGCTCGAGATATCCGAATTGAAGGGATGACTGACGAGGGTACCGAAATATACTACTCCTGCACCCTGTGTCAGTCCTTTGCTCCATCTCATGTCTGTATGATCAGTCCAGAAAGGACTGGGCTTTGTGGCTCCTATAACTGGATGGACTGCAAAGCTGCTTATGAGATTAACCCTACCGGACCCAATCAGCCAGTGGAGAAAGGGGAAACCATTGATGCCAAGCTTGGGCAATGGAAAGGGGTAAACGAGTTTGTCTATAAGACTTCCCGCCAAAAATTAGACCACTACAACTTCTACAGCATAGTCCATGACCCGATGACTACCTGTGGCTGCTGCGAGTGTATTGCCGCTATCCTTCCCCTGTGTAATGGGGTAATGACGGTAAACCGTGAATATACCGGAGATACCCCTTGCGGGATGAGATTTACTACCCTAGCCGGGACTATCGGCGGTGGCCTGAGCACTCCCGGCTTCGTTGGTCATGGGAAATATAACCTCTGCCAGAGAAAATTCATTACTGGTGACGGTAGTTTATTAAGAGTGGTCTGGATGCCCAAGATGCTAAAGGAGGAGATTGCTGACCGATTTAAGGCTAGAGCTGAAGAACTGGGCGTGCCCAATTTGCTTGATATGATTGCTGACGAGACGATTGGCGTCACCGAGGAGGAGATTCGTCCCTTCTTACAAGAGAAGGGACACCCAGCCCTTACTATGGAACCACTACTAGGATAGAAAGGAGTTCTATTGTGCCACTTACCGGAATAGAGATATTCAAATTGCTCCCCAAGACAAATTGTGGTGAATGTGGGGTGCCTACCTGTCTTGCTTTTGCCATGAGTTTAGCTACAGGGAAAGCAGACCTATCTGCCTGCCCCTACATCTCCGAGGAGGCAAAAGTTAAACTAGAGGAAGCGTCAGCGCCCCCCATTAGACCAGTTACTATCGGCGTTGGCGACAGGGCATTAAAGATTGGTGGCGAGACGGTTATGTTCCGCCATGAAAAAAGGTTTGAGAACTCTCCCGGTTTCGCCATCCTTATCACTGATACCATGGACGAATCTAAGGTCAATAGCCGACTAGAAAAATTCAGGCAACTCCAATATGAGAGAGTAGGCCTTACCCTTCGCCCTGAGCTGATAGCAGTCAAGGATGAATCAGGAGATGCCAGCAAATTTGAGTCCCTGGTTAGTAAAGCCAAGCAAAATAACGAATGCAGCCTTATCCTGATGAGCACCAATCCTGATATCCTGGTGGCTGGCTTAAAGACCTGTGCTGGTAGAAAACCACTGCTCTACGCTGCCACCAAAGCCAACCTGGACGGCATGGCAGTTCTGGCTAAAGAAAACTCGTGCCCGGTAGCAGTAAAAGCCTCAGGCCTGGAGGAGCTGGCTGAACTAACTACTAAATTAACTGAGGCCGGGGTTAAAGACATCGTTCTTGATTCCGGGGCAAGAACTATTCGGCAGGTATTTGAGGATCAGGTAATCATCAGGAGTGCCGCCTTAAACAAAAAGTTCCGCCCCTTAGGCTTCCCCACCATCGTTTTCCCCTGTGAGATGACCGATAACCCAATGAAGGAGGCAATGATTGCCTCCCTTTTTGTGGCTAAGTACGGTGGTATTATTGTCCTCTCCGATTTCCAGGGTGAGAGCCTATTTCCTCTGCTCGTGGAACGGATGAACATCTACACCGACCCTCAGCGACCACTGGCCACCACCGAGGGAATTTACGAGATTGGTGGTCCTGATGAAAATTCCCCGATACTTCTTACCTCTAACTTCTCGCTTACCTACTTCATTGTCTCTGGTGAAATAGAAACGAGCAAGGTGCCCAGCTACCTTCTAGTCAAGGATACTGAAGGGCTTTCGGTTATGACGAGCTGGGCAGCGGGTAAATTTGTCGCCGATACTATTGGTCCCTTCGTTAAGAAGTGCGGGATTGAGGATAAGGTTAAACACCATAAATTGATAATCCCAGGGTATATTGCTGCCGAGAGCGGCGGCTTGGAAGAGGAATTAGCTGGCTGGGAAATTTGGTTGGCCCCAGGGAAGGGGCTCATATCCCAGCCTATCTTAAAACGTGGAAACCATAAGGAGGAAGCAATGTTCCTTATCGGGGAAAACATAAATGTTATGTCAAAAACTATCGGTCCGGCACTAAAAGAGAGGAATCCCAAACCTATTCAGGAACTAGCTAAGGCTGAGGTTGTGGCTGGGGTAGATTATCTTGACCTAAACATCGGTCCCGCCCGAAAGGCAGGGGATGAGTTAATGGAATGGGCCGTTAAGACTGTGCAGGAAGTCACCGATAAGCCGTTATCTCTGGATACAACAAACCCGGTGGCAATGGAAGCCGGATTGAAAGTACACCAAGGCAAAGCTTTAATCAATTCCATCTCCCTCCAACCCGATAGGTTGGAGCAAGAATTACCACTAGTCAAAAAATACAATGCGTCTATGATAGGTCTCTTATGGGGGACGGAAGGAATGCCTCGAGACGCCAATGAGAGGTGTGTCCTGGCTGTTGACCTTATCTACAAAGCTAATGGACTAGGTATCCCTAACCAAGATATCTGGATTGACCCTATTGCTACCCCAGTGTCTGTAGAGATAAACCAGGTAACAGCCTGTCTGGAGTTTATGAGTATGCTAGCTGATATTGCTCCCGAGTGTAAGTCCACGGTGGGCTTGTCAAACATCTCTAACGGCACCCCTACTCACCTCAGGCCTTATCTTAATCGAACTTATCTAATGATGCTTATGAAGTATGGACTGTACTCCGCTATAGTTGATGCCTTTGATTCTGAATTGACAAAAATAGCTAAAGGTGAGAAGCCTGAACTCGTTGACTTGGTGCACCGGGTGATGGATGGCGAGAAACCTGACCTTCCCTCTTTAAGTGAAGAAGAGGTAAAATATGTGAAAACGGTTAGAGTGCTTACCGGTAAATCGCTCTACTCTCACTCCTGGCTTGAGATATAATAGTAGAAGGAGAAAGATAAAGTGAGCTTGCAATCTGTACTGGAGTCGGGAAAGTTTGTGGTAACTGCTGAGATTGGGCCACTAAAAGGAACTGATACTACTGAGATTAAAGAGGTGGCTGAGCTTTTACGAGAAAGGGTGGACGCTGCCAATATTACCGACCAACAAAGCTCGGTGATGAGGTTAGGCTCATTGGCTACCTGCTATCTAGTGAAAGAGGAAGGACTTGACCCTGTATTCCAGGTGACCTGCCGGGATAGAAACCGATTGGCGCTGCAATCGGACCTGTTAAGTGCCTATGTCCTCGGGATTGAAAATGTTTTGGCTATCACTGGTGATTTGCCTTCGCTGGGTGACCACCCTCAAGCCAAGCCAGTTTATGACTTAGACTCAGTGCAGCTCCTATGGGTGATAAAAAGATTGAATGAAGGTTATGACATGGTCGGGAACGAGCTTAAAGGGAAGCCAAATTTCTTCCCCGGGGCAGTGGTGAACCCCGGCGCTGATACCGAAGCTGCCTTTGAACTACAGATTATCAAGATGGAGAAGAAGATTGCGGCTGGGGCTAAGTTTTTTCAAACTCAGGCTGTCTACGACCCTGATGCCTTCGCTAAGTTTATGAAGAGGGCTGAGGGATTTAACATCCCCATCTTAGCCGGCATAATACCCTTGAAATCGGCTGGTATGGCCCGATTTATGAATAAGAATGTAGCCGGTGTCTCTGTGCCTGAAGAACTGATTAACAAAATGGCTGCGGCTGAAGATAAAACGCAGACAGGGATAGAAATTGCAGCTAACCTAATCAAAGAGCTAAAGGACCTCTGC
>JAUXAP010000021.1 GCA_030619865.1 Dehalococcoidia bacterium
GCTCAGTGGAGCGCATACCAGTGTCCACGAAGAGCGTCAATATGGTCCTATTTCTGAGGGTTGATGCTGAGTTGAGGAGTCGCATCAAATCTTGGGGCTCTAGGGTGGCCATGATCTTCTTGGGGCAGCGTGGCGGATCCACCAGGTCTATGGGGTTAGGTAATTTGTAGCGCTTTCGCAGGAACCGGTACAAAACCTTGAGAGCACGGTAGTAGGCGTGCTTCGTTTCCGGAACACCTTGGATGCTAGAGAGAAATTCCTCGATTGGTGCTGGCTTCAGCGGGAGCTTCGGGTATGAGCGGGCAAATCGATCGAGCTTATTCCGATAGAAGCCAATAGTTATCGGGCTCAATTCCCGAGCGATACACGATTGTAGGAAATTATCAAGAGCTGCCTGTGTCTTCATAGACTACCCCCCCTATGCACATATTCCCGCAGCGCCAAAGGGCTCGTTAATGAAGCTGTTAGCGACCTTAATAACAGTAGCAGGAAGGTCTGGCTGCTGGCCGCTACATTATGGCATATTCTCGCGGGGAAAATGTAGGCAAAAATGCATAGTAGTTGAATGTGTAGTAGCAGGGGGACTTTGGTAGGGAGTACTTTAGTATAGTGGTGGGGAAGGTGGGACTCGAACCCACACGCCTTTCGGCACGCGGTCCTAAGCCGCGCCCGTCTACCAGTTCCGGCACTCCCCCCGAGGGAAGTAGCGGAATGGGACATGATCCTAAATCATGCTCGTCTGCCAATTCCGACACTTCCCCCGATACAAAATTCTGTAATATTTTACCATATTGCCTGCTATTTTGCTTACCACTGCTTACCATTTTGCTTGCCACTTTTTGACTGGCTGGACGCTTACCGTGTTTGGCCTTAATAGGATGAGTTCTTTGTAGCAGGGGGCTTCGTATAAAGAGAGAGCAATCTGGTGGTCGTGCGGAATGTAGTCACGACTTTAGGGAGGGTGGTGTTAGGTTAAACAACTAGACGAGGATGATTCTAAGGCGCGTGAAAGGTAAGATTCTGGGGTCTATTGATTGCCACGAACCGCCGGGCCAGCGATGAAATGCCTGTTCAATTCGCCCATCAGTTACTACAACTATCAACTCCTTACCATTGGGTAGGGTTTCGCGAATCTTCCTTTTTGCTTTACTTCTAGGCTTTATTAACGTTGTCATTTCACTAATACGCTCAAATTTTGTTATCCGTTAAATATTATACAGGCGAAGAAGCACTCAAGTAAATCACCCATTGGGGTCACTAGCCTATAGTACTATAGTCCCAGATATAATTTAATTTAGTGGGCGTGTGGAATGTAGTTGCGACTTTAGGGAGGGTGGTGTTAGGTTAAACAACTAGACGAGAATGTTGCTATCGTGGTGTATGCCTCTTAATTCTCATGTGAAGTCTCAGCTCCGTGGCGGATAGACGCATGAGCTCGGGGCACAATGATGTCACAGACTCTTGTCTTATCGCCGTCCGGGTAGGACACATCCATAACTTGGAAAAACTTCGGGCTATAGTCCTTAAAGATTCCGACATATTCTTGTATCTCCCCATCAGCTTCTGTAATCTCCAGAACGACCCGTTTCCCAATGTGTTTCTCCAAGATAGAATCGTACGACCTACCGAGATAGTCAACCACGTCTTTTTCAACCTTTGTAACGTTTTTCTGCTGCGAAGCAAGCGTTGCCAGTGCCGGATTAGCAGTCTTGGCTCTCGTCATCGCCAACCCCAAGGCTTCAAAAATTGAATCCTTGCAGGTATTTGCAAAGTCAATTCAGTCACATTCAAGGTCGTATTGTTCCAGTTGACATCGTGAGTGGGAAAGTTTATTTTAATGTTGGGAGGTGGAACGATGCAAGCATACTGTATTAAATGTAGATCTAAACGGGAAATGAAAGACGCTAGAGCTATAACTATGAAGAATGGCAAACCGGCAACTCAGGGTGTGTGCCCGGCATGTGGTACTAAGATGTTTCGGGTGGGAAAGAGTTAGTTCAAGGTAATCGAAAGACACAATGAAGTGAGTATACATGGTAAAAACAAGTTATGATGACCACGTATTTGTGAATTGTCCTTTTGATGACGAGTATTCTCAAATATTCAAGGCGATAATTTTTACTACTACTCACTGTGGTTTCTACGTTAGGTGTGCACTTGAGGAATCAGATTCTAGCGTGAATCGCTTGACCAAGATTATGGATATCCTATCAGAATGCAGATATAGTATACATGATATATCTCGAACCGAACCTGACCCAACTACATCATTACCAAGGTTTAATATGCCATTTGAATTGGGAATTTTTATTGGAGCTAAAAGATTTGGTGATGCTGGTCAACAGGTTAAGCAATGTCTGGTTCTGGATAGTAAGCCGCACCGCTATCAACAGTTTATTTCTGACATAGCAGGTCAGGATATTGAATATCATAATAATGACGTGAAGAAAGCTATAACATGCGTTCGTAATTGGTTAGCTAATAAAAGTAATGACCGGCGTCTTAGTAGCGGTTCAATAATTTACAGTGATTATCGAAATTTTCTCAATGAACTTCCAGCACTATGTATTGGGTGTGGTCTTGATATTAATGACTTAATATTTTGCGACTTTAATTCTCTCGCTAATGATTGGATTGTCAATCCTGCCAGATAGTAATCTGAATCCATTTCAACTTAATTAAGCGATGCTCAATCACCAAGTATGTGAAACTCCACTTCAGCCACACAAAAAGTAATCAAAATTTCAAGATTACCCTTGCCAAGGGTGGGGTGGAGGCTCATGTTTATAGGGGGATGACGGAAGAAAATGCTTGCAATTGACTAATGAAGAATGAGCAAATTCCAAAAAATGATGAATATATATGCTGTCAGAAATAATGAACTGCAATAAATTGATAGCTTGGGTTGTCGCTTATATATACTCCACAAATAGAGTACGGCTAGGAGCCCTCCTAGCAACTTTATGATTAAAAACACGTCCTGTTCCACCCAGAAACGTAGGAATGGGTTGCCTTCATCTGCGAATCCGTTGAGAACAAGAAACCTGGTTATAACACCGTCCGCAACTATGGTAGCGAGTAGCGACCCTAGAAGTAGCCTAATCCGATAAGTACCCGCAAAATGACTCGTTAGATTCCCCATGAGTTTGTTTATTTTCTTAGAATTTGTATCTTGTTTCGCTTCTACTTCCATTATTTACCTATTCTGAGCCCTCTATAACTGACGGGGGTCAAATTAATTTCTAAGTATCAACTAATATGAATTGATTGTAAATAGAACAATAGTATCGCGTTGCCTAGTACTTACGTGGTACGGAAGATAGGCAAAAGAGACGAAGGCATGTAAGGGATGACAGTATATTATTGCGTACGCACAAAGGTTTATTGACATAATATAAGATAAATTATGCTAGCCGAAGATGAACTTTGGCAGGTAAACAAATCTTCCCTTGCAGGACAGCTATTGTTAATAACTATCCTGTCCCCTACCTTGTGAGCAGGGCACATATATGAAAATGTAGGTACATTTTTATTAAGGGTAAGTTGAGGGGTGAACGTTTCTATAAAATCTGCCGTTCCCTAGTTGACTGGCTAATAAAGAGCACTGAAAATGTAGGGTGTCTGAATATTGTGTAGTTCTATATCGTAAGCCTCAGTCTTAACCTGTCCGCTGTTGGTGAACTCATTGGGCACAGCTACAGCAGCTAGGATACCAAGGATGGCAACCACTACCAGAAGCTCAATGATGGTTAAGCTTTTTTCGCCAGAGCGAGACTGTTTCATAAACCTTTTCATTCCTTCGTATCTCTTTTCTTTTTAGGAATTAGTATTAGGTGTCATTTAAAACATATCATAACCCAGCCGATTGTCAATGTGATATTAGTAACCCTCTGGCATAGGAAGAAAGTCCTATATAGAGTAGAAGAGTGTGTCTTTGGCTTTCGCTGCAATCAGTCGTACGTTGGCTGAATTTTGTAATAGTTAAGTTTGGTGTGATAAAATACACCCGCTAAGATGGGAGGTTGGAATGGAGCCAAAATATTTATCTCTAGAGGGTCAGGTAGCTATTGTTACTGGCGGTGGTACTGGCATAGGCCGGAGTATTGCTCTTGAGTTTGCCAAGGCTGGAGCCGATGTGGCTGTGGCTAGCCGTAGACTTCCTGTCTTGGAAGAGGTGGCTAAGGAGATTAAAGCTATGGGTAGGCGTTCCCTTTGTGTCTCGACCGATGTATCTCAGAAAGTTGCTGTTGGCAAGTTGGTTCAGAGGGTAATAGCTGAGTTTGGCAAAATTGATATCCTGGTAAATAACGCGGCTATTGGTGGTGCCAAAGAGCCACTACTAGAACTTAGTGAAGATGACTGGAACAGGGTTATTAACATTGACCTCAAAGGTTGCCTTCTCTGTTCCCAGGTGGTAGGTAAGAAGATGGTTGAGCGCAAAAAGGGTAATATTATTAATATTGCATCAGTTGCCGCCTTTCGCCCCGCTCCAGGTGGTGGTGTTTATAATATTGCCAAGGCTGGTGTCGTTATGCTTACCCAGGTATTAGCCAGACAACTGGCCGAATATAATATAAGGGTTAACGCTCTTGCTCCCGGTATGATTGAGACCCCGATGACTGAGGTCACATTGAGTAATCCAGAGCTGAAAAAAAGGTGGGAGAACTTCATACCGCTGGGTCACATGGGCGAGCCGAGTGATATTGCCCATGCTGCTCTATTCCTAGCTTCAGAAGTTTCCAAGCATATAACAGGACACACCATGATTATCGACGGCGGTCAGCTACTCCAATACCGGTACGGGCTTTGAGAGAATAAAGTAGCTGTCAATGAACCTGTATGGTTATTGACCAAAGTGGGAGGGATTTCGCAGCAAGCAATGAAAACATTGGTTCAATGTGATTTTGATGGCACGATTACGGACAAGGATGCCAGTTTTTTTATTCTGGATGCCTTTGTCGAGGGAGACTGGCGGAAATTGTTAGCCGAGTATAAGGAGAGGAAGATAAGTGTAGGTCATTTTAATACCAGTGCCTTCAATATGGTAAAGGCAAGTGAGCAGGCTTTGTTGAAGGCAATAGAAGATAAGATTAAGATACGCCCAGGGCTTCACCAACTGATAGATTACTGCCAGAGGCAATCCTTCAAATTTGTTATTGTAAGCAATGGTCTGGATTTCTACATACGGAGCATTCTGGGAAATATTGGACTAGAGAACCTTGAAGTACACGCTGCGGAAACTCATTTTCACCCTGAGGGACTAGAAGTTCGATACATCGGACCGGATGGCATACAGCTAGATAGTGATTTTAAGGAAGCATATACCAGGTTATTTCTGAGCCAGGGTTACCGTATAATATATGTGGGTAACGGCGCCTCCGATATCTATCCAGCTAGACTGGCGCATCATGTGTTCGCCAGAGGAGAGCTGCTTGCCCGCTGTAAAGAGATAAAGCTTAAATGCGAATCATTTGATGACCTCAATAGTGTGGTTAGCGGATTGGGACGACTGCAAAAATCAACGCAGTCGTTCTCATCGGACCCTTGACTATTAGTTCTGCATATATCAAAATAAAACTACCGGTGCAGGCGAACTGAGCGGGAGAAAATTAGTAGGCAGTGAATAGAACAAAGGGTTTTATTAACTTAAATCGCTTCAAATTCGGCAGAGCTATTAAGCGGCTCAGCAAGATTACATATGATAAGCGTAGAAAGAAAGTAGGGCGGGGAAAGGGCTGAGAGCGAAAAATAGCAGTAGTGGGTTGTCTTTTAAGTAGACTGCCTAACTAGTCAAAATAAGTTGGTGTGAAAGACACGATTTAGTGATGGCTTCGGGGTGTAGCGCAGCCAGGTAGCGCACCTGAATGGGGTTCAGGTGGTCGTCGGTTCAAATCCGACCACCCCGACCAGTGAACGTAAGACAAGGTTTCACGACCTCCTGTACCACCCAAAAAAGTCAAAGGTGGCTAGCTTTGTCTCAATATATAATGGAACATATACATTCTGGCTTTTTGTTTAATCATTAGGTGACGACGCCATTGCTCTACCCAAGCCGAGGTTGAGAACGGTTAGCAAACCGGTGGATTGTTTAGTTTAGTAATCGACTCTAGATGAAAGTTCTTTTGGTTAGTAAATCTAAATCCTATTTGGGCGGTCAAGGGCACTCCTTAATTCTCTAGCAAAATCCACCACGTCTACCATCGACTCGTCATCTTCCATAAGCTGAATTATCCGACTGCCTACAATCACCCCATCAGCTATCCGGGCTACCTGTCTTGCCTGTTCTGGAGCAGATATGCCGAATCCAACACACAGAGGCTGAGTAGTTATCTCTCTTACCTTAGCTACAAACGCTTCCAAATCAGTCGGTAGTTTGTCTCTAACGCCGGTAACTCCAGTCACCGAGACCAAGTATATAAATCCTTTAGACTTCTCAGCTATAAGCCTGATACGCTCATCAGTACTGGTTGGAGCCAGCAGATAAATAAGGTCGAGACCTCGCCTTTGGGTGATAAGCTCCAACCCTGAGCCTTCCTCTGGCGGTAAGTCAGGGATGATTAAACCATCAATGCCCGATTTATTGCAGGCACTGCAGAATTCTTCCAGACCATAACTAAATACTGGATTAAAATAGGTCATAAATACCAGTGGTATATCGACTTTCTGACGCAATTGCTTGGCTACCTCAAGGCAAACTTTAGGAGTAACACCATTTTTAAGGGCATAAAAGCTCGCCTTTTGTATGGTGGTACCGTCAGCCAGGGGGTCAGAGAAGGGTATCCCCAGCTCCACTATATCGCAGCCACTGTCGGCAAGAAGAGGCACCATCTTCAAAGTGGCTTCAATGCTGGGATAACCCACCGTAATATATGGTATTAGAGCTATGTGACCCGGTTGGCTAAAGACGGAAGTAATACGACTCAAGGCTTCACTCCCAGTGCTTCAGCTACAATGTCCATATCTTTGTCGCCACGACCAGAGAGATTGACTACGATAATTTGCTCTTTCTTTAATGAACCTGCCATCTTGGCAGCATGGAATATAGCATGAGCCGGTTCAAGGGCTGGGGTAATGCCCTCGGTACGGCACAGCAGTTGAAAACCCTCCAGCGCTTCTTTATCACTCACGGCAACATAAGTGGCACGTCCGGTATCCTTGAGATAGCTATGCTCAGGACCGACCCCGGGATAATCCAACCCGGCAGAGACACTATGTGTCTCCCGAATCTGCCCATCACCATCCTGGAGAAGATAAGATTTTGCCCCGTGGAGCACTCCAACGCTTCCTGCAGCCAGTGAAGCGGCATGTTCCCCAGTGTTAAGCCCTTTCCCAGCTGCTTCCACCCCGATAAGCTTGACATCCTTGTCATCTAAGAAGGGATAAAAAATGCCAATAGCATTACTACCCCCACCAACGCAGGCGATTATATAGTCAGGCAGACGGCCAAATTCGTCTAAAATCTGCTGCCTCGTTTCCTTACCGATTATCGATTGGAAATCACGCACCATCGACGGATAGGGATAAGGGCCAACTACCGAACCCAGAAGGTAATAGCTATCCCTGGGGTTAGTCACCCAGTCCCTTATTGCCTCATTGATAGCATCCTTTAACGTGCGACTGCCCCCGGAGACTGGTCTTACTTCGGCGCCCATCAGCTTCATCCGGAAGACATTGAGTGATTGACGCCGCATATCCTCCTCACCCATGTATATGATACACTGCAGACCCAGCATGGCACATACGGCAGCAGTAGCCACTCCGTGCTGCCCAGCTCCAGTCTCAGCGATGATTCTCCGCTTCCCCATCCTTCGGGCAAGGAGACCCTGTCCTAAGGCATTGTTAATCTTATGAGCTCCGGTATGAGCCAGGTCCTCCCTTTTCAGGAAAATCTGGGCACCACCACAATGCTTGCTTAGTCCATGAGCCAGGTAAAGCGGTGTCGGCCTTCCTGAATAGTGGCGAGATAGCGAGTCAAACTCAGCCCAGAAAGTGGAATCAGCCTTTGCCTCCTCATAGGCTTCTGTCAGTTCATTCAGGGCTGGCACCAGAGTCTCAGGGACAAATCGCCCCCCGTAATCTCCAAAGTACCCTTTATTATCAGGCAGCAATAATCACCTCCTTTTGCTTAAAGCAAGCTGTCTAAGGGTTTGGAGGTTTATTAACCTCCCCATCCGCTTTCCTCACCGCCTCGATGAAGGCTCTAATTTTTGAAGCATCCTTCCGACCATTAGTCTCGACACCGGTGGAGACGTCAGCCAACCAGGGATGAACCTCCTTTACCAGTTGACCGACATTGTCTGGGGTGAGTCCACCTGCGATAATCACTGAGAACCTTGCTGATACCTCTTTTGCTAATTGCCAGTTAAAGACTTGTCCCGTCCCACCGTAAGCATCCCTCACCTGTGAATCCAGAAGGAAGACAAGCTCATTTTTTAGAGGTAATTGGTATCCTGTCTCTATCTCAGCCAGAATTTCCTTAGCTGTCTTGTGGACTGATACATGAATTGCCTTGATAATTGGTCGTTCAATCTCCCGGCAATAGTCCCAGATTTCATTACCGCTGAGCTGCACCCAATCTAACCGGCAATGGTCGGCAATTCGGTTAACTTCCTGAGCTGTTGCGTTCACAAAAACGCCAACCACCGCCGGATGGGGTCTTAGACTATGAACTGCCTCAACTAGCTGTAGTGCTTTTTCGGGGGAGACCTGACGCTGACTGGGAGCAAAGACCATCCCTAAGAAATCAGCGCCAGCTTCACTGGCTACCAAAGCATGCTCTATCTCAGATAGCCCACAAATCTTGACCTTGGTCACAATAGCTCCTTCATTTTAGCTGCGATATCGGGCGCGGACATTAGAGATTCACCGATGAGAACTGCATCAACACCCCATTGCCTGAGCTTTTCCACGTCACTGCGCTCTTTGATACCACTTTCGCTAACCACTATCCGGTCCTGTGGGATAAGCGGTCGCAGGCGCTCAGTAGTAGTCAGGTCAACGGTAAAAGTGGTTAAGTCTCGGTTATTGATGCCGAGAATCCTGGCTCCGCCGTTTAAAGCAATTTCAAGCTCAGCTTCATTATGCACTTCTACCAGACAGCTCATATTTAACTCATGACTTAACTGGAGTAACTCCTTCAATCTCTCAAGCTCTAAGATAGCTACGATGAGTAGCACGCTATCAGCACCATAGGCTCGGGATTCGTAGATATGATATGGGTCATAGAGAAAATCCTTCCTAAGCAGCGGTGGCCTCTTGTTCCCTAGCGTGTTCCTGATGTCTCTCAGGTAATTAAGGCTACCTTGGAAGTATTTGGCTTCAGTCAATATCGATATAGCTGAAGCGCCATTACTAGCATAGGTTTGAGCTATCTCTACCGGGTTGAAATCAGCACGAATAATACCCTTGGATGGTGATGCCTTTTTAACCTCGGCGATAAGCTGAAGACGGTCACCACGCAGAGCTGAAGCCAAGTCAAGCGGTGGTGGCTGCCCCCGCACCACCTTCTGCAGCTCTATCAGAGGGAAGCTACGTTTTCTAATTTCAAGTTCCAACCGACTATTAGCTAATATCTGGTCTAAAATCATTCTACACCTTCTCAGCCAAGCTTTGACTAAGCTCGATTAGCTGTTCCAATTTCTCAAGAGCCTTACCGCTATCTATAACTTCTTTAGCTAAGGTTACTCCCTGCTGAAGTGTTTCCATCTTGTCCCCAGCCAGCAGTCCAGCGGCAGCATTCATCAGTACCACATCTCGCTGAGGACCAAGGACACCAACCAGGATTCTACGCAATAAGGCAGCATTTTCATCGAGAGTGCCGCCTTTCAAGCTATCCAGGTTAGCCCTGGATAAGCCGAGGTCTTCAGGACTAATAGAATAGCTCTTGATACTGTCGTCCTTAAGTTCACAGATTTTGGTTTTTCCTGTAATCGTAATCTCGTCCAAACCATCCTCGCCGTGGACTACCAGGGCATGGTGACAGTCCAAACCTTGAAGCGCTAATGCTAACTTCTCCATCAATGGCTCCTCAGCTACACCCAGCACCTGAGCTCTGGCTCCAGCCGGGTTAGTCAGCGGACCGAGAATATTAAATATGGTGCGAATTCCAATCTCTCGCCGAGGAACAGCCGCATATTTCATAGCGGGATGGAATACCGGTGCGAACATAAAACCTATCCCCATTTCCTCCAGGCACCTCTGCACCTGTTCAGCGTTAAGGTCAATTTTGACGCCTAATGCCTCCAATACATCGGCACTGCCACACTGGCTGCTCATAGCACGGTTGCCATGCTTGGCTACTTTAAGTCCGGCTCCAGCAACAACAAAAGCAGCCGTTGTAGAGATATTGAAGGTATGCGAGCCATCACCACCAGTTCCACAGGTATCTACTACCGGCCCGGAGACGGACACAGGAATGGCTTTAGACCTCATCGTCTTAGCCAAGCCAACGATTTCATCAACCGTTTCCCCCTTGAGTCTGAGGGCAGTAACAAAGGCACCGAATTGAGCTGGAGTAGCCTCGCCCTGCATTATCTCTTCCATAACCGAGGCTGCTTCCTCCATAGTCAGCGAACGCCCAGACACTAAAGCTTGGATAGCTTCTCTAATCATTTTTTAACTCCACAATATCTTGTTCTCCCTCCATAAGATAAGTATCCATATAAAGGTAGCGAATGTAGCTAATCCAAGCCCGCTTATGAATATCTTGATACTTAACGGCAATAATCCTAGGTGTACCTTCCTTAACTATCTTTGTCATTTTTTGCAACCACCCTTCTTCCTCCTCTATCCCTGTGCTAAGTCTGCTTCTACTAGTTTGCCACTCTTCACCAGAAGCTAAATAACCCTTACTATCACCAACAGAATAAGGTTCGTGTCGATACCACAGAGCTGCCTCTATGTTTATTGCGGGTCCATTACCTACATTCCGTATTGTGACTTTGAATTCAGTCTGTAGCTGCTTGCCCGCTTCAGTTTCATTTGACTGAACAGGCTCCTTTGCTAATCTTAGTAAGAGGTACGGTCGTGCTTCACCTAAGAACTGCTCCTTTGTCGCTCTGGCAATTTGTATTGTAGAGTAAGCATATACTGTAGTCACACCTATCAAACCAGCCAACAATACTAGGTTAAAGCTCGGAATTAGCTCGGGTTTGAGTGCTCCCCAAACTGCCACTGTAATAATCATCACGATAACAGCTATTGCAAGAATCGTTTCCTTTTTCAAAGTTCACCTCCTTGGTTTCTTGGTGTAACTTCCAGAAAATTTCTTAATATGTCCTTCCCCACTTCAGTCATAAACGATTCGGGGTGAAACTGGACACCTACTACTGGATGCTGACGGTGCTGCAGTCCCATAATAGTACCGTTATCCGTCCACGCTGTTACCTCAAGGCAGTCTGGCAGCCCCTCACGCTGTACTACCAGCGAATGATAGCGAATTGCAGAAAAGGGGTTGGGCAACCCGGTAAATATCCCCTGACCATTATGATGTATTAGAGATGATTTGCCGTGCATTATCTCTTTAGCCGGCGCAACTAATGCCCCGTAGCTATAACCGATACACTGGTGCCCCAGGCAGACGCCAAGTATTGGTATTCTGGAGCCGAAATGTTTAATGACATCGTTGGAGATACCAGCCCGCTGTGGTATAGACGGACCGGGCGAGATAACTATCCGCTGAGACTTCATCCCAGTAATCTCATCAAGAGTGGTCTTATCATTACGCACCACCACTACCTCCTCACCCAACTCACTCAAGTACTGAAACAGGTTATAAGTGAAGCTATCGTAGTTATCAATCAGTAACAGCATGACTTCCCCCAGTTACCGGTTTTGTGCTCTCAGCCTGCTTGATAGCTTTAAGTAATGCTTGCGCCTTATTCATACTTTCCTTATGCTCGCGTTCAGGGACACTATCGTAGACAATGCCGCTTCCTGCCTGCACATAAGCAATGCTGTTCTTCATCACCATAGTTCTTATGGCTATAGCCATGTCCATATTGCCTGAGAATGAGAAGTAACCGGCAGCCCCAGCATAGGGTCCTCTTTTTTCAGGCTCAAGCTCAGCAATTATCTCCATAGCCCTAATTTTGGGTGCCCCAGATACTGTGCCTGCTGGAAAGCAAGCCTGCAGAGCATCGAAGGCGGTCATCTCACGCCGAAGCTTACCCTGCACATGAGTAACCAGGTGCATAACATGGGAGTAGCGCTCAACATCCATCAGTTCACTAACCTCAACAGTACCCGGCTCGCTCACGCGTCCAATGTCATTACGTCCCAAATCCACCAGCATAATGTGCTCAGCACGCTCCTTTTCATCACTGCGGAGTTCCTGCTCCAGCTTGGCATCCTCAGCCGGATTTTTCCCTCGCGGCCTGGTTCCAGCCAGAGGGCGGGTCATTACCATACCATCCTCTACTCGTACCAGAATCTCAGGAGAAGCACCGATAATATGGAAGTCGGTAAAATCGAGAAAGAACATATAAGGGGAGGGATTGATAGTGCGTAACGCTCTATAGATTTCAAAGGGAGCCGCATCAGTAGGTTGAGCTAAGCGCTGAGACAGCACCACCTGAATAGCCTCACCAGCAGTGATATACTGCTTTATCTTGAGCACGTCAGCTTCAAACTCTTCCTTAGAGAAGTTCGAGGAAAGTTTGTAGTTGTTTATAGAAGGAGTATTAGCCTTCATGTGCTGGGTGGGTGGGAGTGGTTGGTTCAACCTACCAACTAGGTTATCAATCTTATCCACTGCCTTTTGATAGGCTTCATCTATATCCCCGTCAAGACGGACATAGCTCAAAATTTTAATCTTATGAGTGACGTGGTCAAAGACAAGCATAGTATCCACGAACATAAATAGTGCTTCAGGTAATTCCAAGGGGTTGCTTTCTGGGGAGGGTAATTCTTCAAAGCGAGCCGCCGTTTCATAAGCCAGATAACCCACAGCACCACCACAGAACCGGGGGAGCCCGCTAACTGGTACTATTTTATACTTGTTCAGCTCCTCAGCGATGAGTGGCAGAGGATTTATCTTATCTTCCCCTGTAGTGACTAGTACACGATACGGCTCAGTACCTATAAAGCTATAGCGAGCCAGTCGTTGACCACCCTCAACACTCTCCAGAAGAAAAGAATAACCACCATGATTAACCTTCAAGAAAGCAGAGACTGGTGTCTCCAGGTCAGCAACAATCTCATGGTAAATTGGTACTAGATTACCGTCTTTCTTGTGTTTCTTAACCTCTTCTAATGTTGGGTAATACATGTAACCTCCCAATATGGCAATAAAAAAACCTCTCGCCCATAGGGACGAAAGGTTATCTCTTCGCGGTGCCACCCTACTTGATTGCCATTAGTTTAAGGCAATCATCTCTTCTAGGTACGGCCTCAGTATTCTAAGGCGATACCTTGGGCTCTACTAACGGTGCCCATTCCGTCAAAGCCTACTTGGGAAAACCCCTTTCGGTTTGCAGCTCCCGAGTCCATTCAACCCCTGCGCTAGCACCGGCTCACACCTTACCCGGCTCTCTGAGTTTCGCTGGGGGTATACTAATCTCGTTCGCAGCCTTTACTCTATATTCCTTTTTTAAACAACTATTAGTATAGCTAGTGTCTAGACTTTTGTCAAGTGCAAAGTTGCTATTTGTTCACTTACGAGCCTTATAGCTTCTTTCAGCCTCACGTAGTGAGGACTGACTTATATTATGAGTATACAGAGTAGATGCTAAACCTGTTTAGGAGGAGATAAATTACCAGCTAAGCTCTCAAGAGAAAGGGAGAGGCTAGGATAGTTACCTAAAAGTGCGGTTGAATTAAAATGATATTAAGACGATAATAAGTCCAGTTACTGAGGAAGTAGCGGGGCTTTTCTTTTCTCTCCGTTAAAGTGGGAGTTCTTTGCGACTCACTATCCTATGTTGTCGCCGCTATGTCTGCCAGTAACTTAGCAGCACGGGTAGGGTTGAATATGCCGCACACGCACTGCCGTGCCAATTCCTTAGCAGCCTCAACACTACTGCGGCCCCTCTTAACCTCATCGACTAGAGAGTTGACTAAGTTAGCCGCCACCATGCCATGACCACACATCGTGGCAACTTCTAAAACTCTCTCGTGAGGTAGCTTATCCGTTTTTCCCCATACCCCCAGGGAATATTCCACAGTGTGCCGTTTTAACCCAGCCTTTTGGCAGCACTCTTCCACGGGCTTAAACAGTCCGCTGACTACCACAGACATGCCGAGGTTAGCCTCTTTTAACTCCTTTAGCACCTGGGCTACAGTCTGGGGATTATCATAGACGGCATGCACTATCGCTCCATCCTGAACACCAGCGACGACCTGCTCTGGTAAGCTACTATACATGTTCCCGGTCTTCATATCACCCATGTTTACCGGTTTATGCCGCAGGGCGATACGTAGAAATTCCTGCATCTTGGCTCCAGAGCCATCTTCGTTTATGCCCTTGGCTGACATGCAAAGCAACACATAATCGTTGTCTAAGTTGTCGACGGTTCCTTTTCGGTGCAGCGTGTGAGTCATTAGCTTTATCCTTTAGCCAATGGGCGGCCCAGCCCCACATTGTTCTTACCATTTATAGAATAGGGTGCGCCTATCTCTGAGAGAATCCTTTCCGTCGGCACTTCGCCATCGGGCTCCAAGCGGGTGATGAAATCGACACTGCACACAGTATCAATCTCCTGTGACACCTCTTTCAGGGTTCTCATTACTTCGGGAGTTTGTTCCAAGGGGAAGGTGCACTCAATTATGGCTGAGAGTACCTTTTCATTGAGCACTTCTGGGTTAATCTTCCCCGTACCCGTATCGACCATGAGGCAGGTAACCGGATTCCTAGGCTCAAACTGGACTCCCACCTTAGCCAGCACTTGAGCCACTCTATTCACATCTTGGAAGCGGGTACCTATACCCGGTCGGCCGAGCTCTACCCCTAAGCCCACCCATCCCAACTTGAACCTGCCCGTAACGTCATTGGTCTTCATCTCCTCAGTACCCCGACCAGGTATTCTGGTTTCCTTATGCTCGGTAAGAGGATTTGAGAAAGTGGCACGCACGGAACGGGGCCATGATGCTACCTCGTATATAAGTGCATCGCTAAGACAGACTTCCGCTCTTAGGCATACTCCACACTCCACGCACTCGTCCTGATCAATGATCGCCACACCCACCAGGCTGATGGCCCCCATAGGACAATAGGGTACACATAATCCACAACCGGTACAGCTATTTGGGTCAACTCTCACGGACGTTTCCCTTGGTAGTCAAAGCAAACTTATTCATTTTTGAGGTCTAATAAAGCATCCTCACCACGGATGTAGCATGAAACAATATAGAGCATTTCGAGGTCACTGTCAACGCAGTTGAATAGCGATTTTGTTTGAGATTGACAATTGAGAACAAATATGAAATTATAACGTAGATATCTTTGCTGAACTACGGGGAGAATCATATGCGTACCTACATAATTAGAAGATTATTGTTAGTTGTTTAATAGTAGTTGCCTTGCTGTTGGCATCCTGTAAAGCGCCAGTAGTGGAAGAGAAGGAAGTCAAGGGGGTGGTGGGGGAGTATTCAAATTTAATATATTAACAACTGTTGACAGAATATTAACCTACTGATATTCTACTGATATAGTATATACACTTCATTAGAGAATGATATGCGGACCTATATAATTAGAAGATTGTTGATACTGATACCCACTGTGATTCTGATTAGTATCATAATCTTCTTTTTGATACGCATTTTTCCAGGCGACATAATAGATGTGATACAGGCCGAGCCTGGAGCCGAAGAACTCGAAAGAGCTATGATTATGCGCAAACTGGGGCTGGATGCACCACCAATTACCCAGTATTTACGCTGGGTGGGAGTTGTTCCCCAGATGGACGGCAGTGTCAGTGGTATTCTTCAAGGCGACCTTGGTATTTCCTGGTGGAGAAAGATTCCCGTGGTCGAACTACTGGCCAGTGCATGGCCAGTAACCGTTCAGCTTGGCATCATGGGTCTAATAGTAGCCCAACTAATTGCCTTGCCTGTAGGTATATATTCAGCGATACGGCAGGATAAGTGGGGTGACTATATAGGCCGTAGCCTTGCCATATTGTTTATCTCCCTCCCTGGCTTCTGGCTAGGGACAATGGTAATAGTCTTCCCCTCAGTATGGTGGGGTTACATGCCACCCATAATGCTTATCCGGTTTACTGATAACCCAATAGGTAACCTGCAAATGTTCATAGTGCCGGCTACAGTTCTCGGCATGCATTTGTGTGGGCTGACCATGAGAATGACCCGCACCATGATGCTGGAGGTGCTGAGGCAGGATTATGTCAGGACGGCCTGGGCAAAGGGGCTCAGGGAAAGAGTAGTCATAGTGAGGCACGCCTTGAAGAATGCGCTAATCCCGGTAATCTCCATAGTAGGACTTCAGATGCCGATTATGATTGGGGGCTCGGTTATTATAGAGCGGATATTTGTACTACCCGGGATGGGCCGCCTAATAATAAGTGCTGTCTTGAATAGAGACTACCCGCTAGTTAGCGGAGTACTGCTCATTTTTTCAGTTATCATAGTGCTAATCAATCTAATGGTTGACCTAACCTATGGCTTTTTGGACCCCAGGATCCATTATAAATAAAGGAAAAATTAAAAAAGGGGTAATGGTGTGGCCGATAGCTCAGTAGCCGAGATAAAGAGACACTCCGCGCTGGTCAATTTCCTGATTAGGCTGGTGAAAGAGAAGCCACTTGGTACTGTAGGGGCGGTTATGACCCTGCTCCTGCTGTTCACTGGCATTTTCGCCGATTTCCTTGCCCCCTATGGCATGAATGAAACTCATACGGGGGATTTCCTGGCTCCACCATCAGCCCAGTTCTGGCTGGGTGCAGATAACCTGGGGCGAGACGTCCTCTCTCGTGTCATCTTCGGGGCTCGTGTCTCGGTGATTGTAGGTTTGACTGCTTCTACTATTGCTACGATTATCTCTTTGATTATAGGCGTTCTGTCCGGGTACTTCGGCGGTAAACTTGACCTGATAGTGCAGAGGTTCGTTGATGCCTGGATGAGCATTCCCAGTCTAATCCTCATGATGATCGTAATATCCATCATCGGGCCGGGTATATGGCAGGTAATCATTGTTTTGGGGATAACAGTGGGTGTCTTCGGTTCCAGGATAATAAGAGGTGCTGTTATCGGCGTTAAAGAGAATGTATATGTGGAGGCGGCGGTGGCTATTGGCGCTCCAACTTGGAGAATACTTCTTCGGCATATTCTGCCCAATATTATGGCGCCCACAATTATCCTGTTTACCACGCGGGTGCCGGCTTTTATTATAACTGAGGCTAGCCTGAGCTTTCTCGGCTTTGGTATCCCTGCCCCGACTCCGAGCTGGGGAGGTATGCTTAGTGGCGCTGGGCGCGAT
>JAUXAP010000010.1 GCA_030619865.1 Dehalococcoidia bacterium
CAGGTTATTGATGGTTACTCCATACTCAGCCAGCACTGTCATATCATACTTGCCGTTATGGGCAAGCTTGACTAGGGTAACATCTTCCAGGGGAGGCTTAAGCCGGTCAATGACCTGCTTGAGTGGCAATTGCTCTACCTGCCCCCAGCCGACATGACCCACCGGGATGTAATAAGCCTCGCCCGGAGCTGGCGATAGAGATATACCTACCATCTCAGCCGACATAGCGTTTAAGCTTGTCGTCTCCAGGTCAAAGGCGAAGGACTTAGCTGCTGACAGACGGTTTAGGAGCTCATCAAGGGCTGGGGTGGTATCTACAGTGTGATAATCTGCCTGAGGTGGTGGTTTAGTTTTAACCTGAGTGGTGGTTTCGGGGGCTGCCTCTTCCCCTTCAGGTAATTTAGGTAACAGGCTGAAAAATTCAAGTTCACGGAAAAGCTCAGTCACTTTATTCCGGTCATAGTGGCTAAGCTGGCAGTCATCCAGGTTAAGGGTAACCGGTGTCTGGGTAACAATAGTCGCTAGCTCCTTACTCTGTCGGGCGGTGGCTTCATTTTCTCGCAATAATGCCTGGAGCTTGGGTGGAGTTACCTCATCTATGTGGGCATAGATTTGGTCTATAGAACCAAATTGATTGAGCAACTTAGCGGCGGTTACCGGCCCAATTTTGGGGACACCGGGAATATTATCTGATTTATCACCTACCAGTCCCTTAAAGTCGGCAATTTGCTCCGGCTTGACGCCGTATTTCTGGCTTACTGCGGCTTCATCATAGAGGTCGGTGTTGCTGAAGCTCCCCCTTGGTTTTGGGTAAAGCACCTTTACCTTGGGCGAAACCAGTTGCATGGCATCAGCATCGCCGCTAACGATGATGGTATCAATGTTCTGCTCGCTTGCCTGGCGGCTGAGGGTACCTAAGACATCATCGGCTTCATAGTCATCGAGTTCGAAAATAGGGATGTTGAAGGCTTCCACCAGCTGTCTCACCCGCCCCAATTGATTGACCAGTTCATCAGGAATCTCCGGTCGATGTGCCTTGTACTGGTCATAGAGCTTGTGCCTGAAGGTAGGGCCTTTCTTATCAAAGGCAATGGCACACTGGGTTGGCTTCAGCTCGTTTATCGCCTTCAGCAGCATAAGGGCAAAGACATAAACAGCGCTTACTATCTCGCCGGTTTTGCGCACTGTTAGTGGCCTGGTAGCTTCAAAGGCGTGGAAGGCGCGATGGACTATATTATTGCCGTCAAATAGCACCAGCAACGGCTTTTTCATACCCTTATTATAGCAGAGTGAGGAGCGAAGGGTGTAGGTTAAAAATCGCTGAGTGGGGTTTTGTGGAGGGGTTTCAAATAGGATGTATTGTTGTGTTCTGTTAATATGAACCGTCTGTTTTCATAGTTAAAGGTGGTTATTCCGCAGTTATCTTGCTTTATGTTCCAGAAGTGGGAATTATCAAGCCCTAGCAGAACACATATCAAAACCTTATTCACCACACGATGAGATACTAAGACTACAGTTCCCTTATGTTTGGTTAGTATACTAGCCACCACAGCAACGGCTCTTTCCCTAACATCATTCAGGCTTTCACCAGCCGGCATCTTTACCATGTCAGGATTGTTAAGCCATTCTGCATAAAGCTCTTTATGTTTATCCTTTACTTCTTGATGGGCTAAGCCCTGCCATTTTCCATAATTAAAATCAATAAGACCGGGAGCAATTTCTATATCAGGTTTATGATAACTAGCAATCATTTTGGCCGTTTTTAAGGCTCGCTTTAACGGACTGGAGTAAACGGCATCTATCTTCATACGACTTAGGTATTCAGCCAGCAATTCTGCTTGTTTAATTCCGGTTTCATTAAGCTCAATATCAGTTCTTCCCCTGAATATTTCCTCCACATTCCATTTCGTTTCCCCGTGCCTTGCCAGAATAATTTCTGTCATTTTATAACCTCAACGTTAAGCCAAGCATAGTCTTACTTCTCTCTGGCAGTATTAGCTGTTACTTTTACGATTTTTCTATCTTCTCTACCTCAATAGTGCACTCGGTTACCAGTGCAGCAAAGGCACCTAGGGCGGCTAAAATTGGAGCTGCTAAAGCTATTACTGCCGCCGCTGATGCGCCTACCGTCAGGGGAATCTCAAGTATCGTATTCCCTTTATGGATGACGCGGACCCTTCTGATGTTACCTTTATGGATGAGTTGCTTGATTTTCTCAACCAATTTGTCTCCCGATATAGTAAACTTTTCTTTAGTGCTCATTGATAACCTCCTTTATTTATTTGTGTCCTTGAAGTTTAGCGCATTTTTTCTTATTCAAAAGAGAACCTTTCCCTTTTTAGGTTGCCCTCTTTATCAAATTGTAAGGGCTGTAGGTCGCTCTCTAACATCAGATTATCTTTTTTCTGGATAACCGGTAACAAACTTTCGGAAACGTAGAATTCCGCCAAGCGAGAGGTATTCTTAATCCATACCGCCTCGATATCCTTCGCTTCTTTATCAATTGTCATAAATGCCGCTTCTAAAGCCTCTCGGTCAGAATCAAAATAGGCAGGGATTTTGGCTGAGTCAGGTATCATAGAGGTCAACGAGTTAGCATAAGTAGCTTTTCGGTCAATCTTTTTAACCAATCGCGTTGTTGTAAAGTCTGCCTGACCAATACCGGTAGCATTCCCGTAGGATTTTTGGGTAAGGTCACGGATAAAGATACGGAGTATCTTCGGTTCACTTATACCTATTCCTCGACCAGTTATATTGCGGTCCATTCCTGGCCCACTGATATTCTTGCCCATCTCGTCGACAATGAGTAGGTCCAAAGTATCGGAAGGTAATTTAGGTGAAATTTTCTTGACGTGGGCTAGGAGCTTAGGTTCTTCCTTTTCTATTTCATCACCAGCTAGCGCCTTTATTATGGCTGTCTCACCAAAAGCATTTTCAATGATGGCTAAACCAAAAAGAAGGGGATGATTGCGCAGTAAAACCTGGGCTATTCTTCTCAACAGGATGCTATGCGGTCCTATCCGTAAGACAGCACTACTGTGGGCGGCTAATGCCCCTTTATGCTTCCCTAAACCAATAACGCACATTTTGGTAAGGCCGCTCTCTATTTCTCCATGGAAAAGAGTGTGAGACTTAACTCGGTTAATGATAACAATATGGTTAGCTCCAGCAGCAAATTTATCAAGGTAGACAGGGATGCCGTCTTCACTTTCTCCTACCTTTATAACATCTAGAGACGAATGAATAGGGCAACCTAAATACTTCTCCGTTATACCAAGGGTCTCCAGCACCTTAAGCTGCCCCTCGGCTGTAGCTCCACCATGGCTTCCCATAACCGGGATAATAAAAGGAGCAGTCCCCAAGGATTTTAGGTAATCCACCACTTGTTTAACAATACGCTCAATATTAGTAATGCCACGACTACCAACACCGATAGCCACCTTGTCTCCCTTGCTTACCTTTCCCCGAATACCTAGACTCTCTATTTCCTGATAAACAGCTTCTTCTACATTTTCCAAACGGGAGTCATCAAGTAACTGTCGAGCTCGTGCCATTTTAAATAATTCCATGAAGGTTACCTCTTTCTAAAACAATTTAACTATTGCATTAAAGCAACTCCCTCCCTAAAAGTAAAGTATTGTCCATAATCGCCTCTATTGGATAGTTGTTTTTCGTGATATACTATGGGCATAGGAGGGACTGATTTGAAAAGTAAGGACCTACTTTCAATATCTGACCTCAGCAGTGAGGGCATTCACTCACTCATATCAGATGCAGTAGATATGAAAGCCAAGGGCTGGCTTTCTTTACTTGATGGAAAGATATTAGCTCTTTTATTTGAGAAGCCCTCGTTGCGGACTCGGGTTAGCTTCGAGGTAGCTATGCGACAACTGGGTGGGCAGGCCATTTATCTGTCTCCGGCTGAGGTTGGTCTGGGAGAGCGTGAGTCGGCTCCAGATGTGGCCCGGGTACTCAGTCGTTATGTAGATGTTATTGCCGCCCGCACCTTTTCTCACCAGACTCTGGAGGTTCTGGCTAGCTATTCCAGTGTACCAGTGATAAACGCCCTGTCTGATTTGGAGCACCCGTGCCAGGCTCTGGCTGACTTTCTTACCATTTATGAGAAGAAGGGAGCGCTAAGCGGCTTGACCTTAGCCTTTATTGGTGATGGTAACAACGTGGCTCACAGCCTGCTGTTAGCGGCATCGCTTACGGGGATGAATTTTAGGATTGCTTCCCCTGCTGACTACAGAGTTCAGGACAGAATACTGCATCTGGCTCAAGATTATGCTATTGATAGTGGTGCTGAAGTGTTTTGTACGGAGGAGCCAAGCTCGGCGGTTAGTGGGGCTGATGTAGTTTACACTGATGTGTGGGCGAGTATGGGCCAGGAGGCTGAGGCTGACAAGCGCCGTCAGGCGTTTGCTGGATACCAGGTGAATAGTGAACTTTTGTCTTTAGCCAAGGAAGATGCCATATTCATGCACGACCTGCCTGCCCATCATGGCGAGGAGGTGGCGGAGGGCATTTTAGATAGCCCACAATCGGTGGTCTTTGACCAGGCTGAGAATAAAATGCACTTACTCAAAGCGTTGCTGGCGGAAATACTGGGTGGCCTGGAGATACCGCTTACTGCCTATCGTTAGGGGGATGATATGTATATATTAAGGACTATAGTAAGTTGGGGCTGGTCTCCTATTTTAATAACGGCACTGGCGGTGGTTGGTTACATATATAAATGGCCGATTGTAACCGTAGCCCCGGCTTTGATTGTTATCCTGATTGTCGGTTTAGTGGTGGCGGTGACTAGAGCGAGGGAGCGGAGATTAGAGTTTTCAACACTAAGGTTTAAGCAGATAGCTGGGTATTTTAATCGCCGATTTACGGGCAATTCGCCACTATCCATCTTTGCTATTATAGAGAGTCTACTCAATATTGATGACCCCAAATTGTGGGATTGGGTACGGGTCTGTGATGTATCACAGCGGATTTTCAATACTTGGGGTAACAGCTTTATCAGCAGAGTGGAGAGCGACGTTAGAACCGGGAGGTTTGCTCTTTACCTGCGCACCTACTTAAATGAGCTGTGGTTGTTAACCAGTCATTATTATGAATTTATAGAACAGTTTTATGAGGTAGCGGAGAAGGTTGAGATTCCAGAGGAGACCAGAGTCCAATATAATAGGTTTGCGGTGGAATACAATGCTTTTGTGCAAGATTTCAGGGAGAATATCAGCGAGCTGAAGAAAGTTGCCAGGACTGAGATTGAGCCTCCCAGCGTGAGGTTGGCTAAAGAGTTAGCGGTGGCGGGGTGATTTTTATTGGTAGCTTAGAAGTCTACCATGTGATGCTGGAATGAAGTGCCCAAGGCTGATTCATATGGGTGAAGGGGTTTGATGGCGTTACAATGGTATGTTGGTACATCAGGCTGGCATTATAACCACTGGTGGGATAGGTTCTATCCCGAAAAGTTAGCTAAGGCAAAGTGGCTCGAGTTTTATGCCAGTCATTTCGCTACCGTTGAACTCAATAATAGTTTTTACCGGTTACCTTCGGAGGCTGCTTTTGCTACCTGGCGTGACTCTTCCCCAGCTAATTTTTACTATATGTACTATAAAGTAGTATAGCTACCACTGTGGAGAACATGCCAACGCCAACTAAGTGCTTGTATTGAATGCAACACGGATGTAAAAAAGGTGCGCTGAATTTCATGCCTGAATGTTAGGCGTTAGACATTGAGAGAAAAAAGGAAGGATTATAGCAGTTGACAGCCTTGAATAACAGGTTTATATTGTCTAGAAATATGAAAGGAGGGTTGATACTTATAGTAATAATCCCTACGGGGAAAGAGTTATATATCGGAAATAATCTGAATTGATCAGTATAATAACTGGATATCTTCGATTGCATTAGCTTAAGGAGGAAGATCGTGACGAAGAAACGCCTGTTTTTTGTATCTATAGTAATCCTGGCCGTGCTCCTACTGGCCGGCTGCGCTGCTGGCACTAATCCTACAGTAGATGTGCTCGATGCCGATGGAAATAGCGCCGGTTTCTGGTCAGGTTTGTGGCACGGTGTTATTTTACCTGTTACCTTTTTTATTTCGCTGTTTTCAGATAACGTCAACATCTATGAGGTGTATAACAGCGGTAACTGGTACGACTTCGGTTTCATGTTCGGTGTCAGCATTATCTTCGGCGGTAGCGCGCGCGCGGCGAAGCGGAAGTCTAAATAAGTGCCATTTGAAACGTTTGATTTAAGGATTTAGCTGCAAGGCTTACTTGATTACAGTTATAGCTTATCTGCTATATAAACGAGATAAAATGACCGAATCAAAGTAATCTTGGAGGAATTCTTATGAAAGCGAATGAGAGCTGGTTTTCTCGGGGTAAGGCAGAAGCGGATAAAGGTATCCCGTATGGCCACCGGGTCGTGGGTATCGCTTTAGTTGTGCTTAGCGTCTTGATGATTTTGTACTTCGTTGCCCATCAGATGCAGTCAACAGGTTTTTTCACTGCAACATTCGGCACGTTGGAGATGCTCCTGCTTTATGGTTCTTTGGTTTTTTGGATTGTTTCAGCTGGTTTGGAAGGGGTACTTGGTCAAAGACTCCTTTCTCGCCTCTTTGATGTTTTTGGTGGACTTATTTTTGCCGCTGTCTGCATTGCTTGGCTCTTAGTGGTCTTTCCCTTTGAATTTGCCTATTTTGCAGACGTGTTGCCGGATTCCCTCAGATTTCTGGTGCAGTGGATTTCCAACGACATTGCTCGAGTGCTGATGGTGCTGGGAATCATCGTGTATGTGGGTGCGGCAGCTTATTGTCCGATAGGTTACAAGTTCGTTAGCATTAAACGCTCCAAGCGCGAAAAAATTTCTGATTAAATTTTGACCCAAAATATTATTAACCTTAAGAGTAAATTAGGAGGAAAACTTATGAAAGCGATTGTATGCACAAAATACGGATCACCAGATGTTCTTCAGCTCAAAGAGGTAGAAAAGCCTGTTCCCAAGGACAATGAAGTACTGATAAAAATATATGCGGCATCAATATCATCAGGGGACGTGAGAACTCGAGGTTTCATATTCCCTCGTTTGTTCTGGCTCATGATGCGAGCAATGCTTGGTTTCAGAGGACCGAGAAAAAAAATACTAGGGTCTGATCTAACCGGGGAAATTGAAGCAGTAGGCAAAGATGTAAAACGATTTAAGAAAGGCGACCAGGTTTTTGGATATCCCGGTTCTGGTGCTTATGCCGAGTACATATGTCTGCCTGAAGAAGGAGTGCTGGCAATAAAACCGGCCAATATGACCTATGAGGAAGCCGCCGCCGTTCCGTTTGGGGGAAATACAGCATTGCATTTGCTTAGAGAAGCAAATATCCAGAGCGGGCAAAAAGTTCTTATCTTTGGCGCTTCTGGAGGGGTAGGTACTGTTGCGGTACAGCTTGCCAAGTACTATGGGGCAGAAGTTACCGGGGTATGCAGTACCACGAATCTGGAATTGGTGCAATCTCTGGGAGCCGATAAGGTAATTGATTACACTAAAGAGGATTTTACCAAAAGCGGCCAGACCTATGATGTTGTTATGGACGCGGTAGGCAAGAGTTCGCTTTCACGTTGTAAAAGCTCGCTAACGCAAAGAGGAACCTATGTTTCAGTTGGCATGCCGATGTCATATGTTATAAAAGGGCTATGGCTTTCAATGACAAGCAGCAAGAAACTAATAGGTGGGATAACACTCCCAAAGACTGAAAATTTAATTTTCCTCAAAGAGCTTATTGAGGCGGGAAAGCTAAAAGCGGTCATAGATAGACGCTATCCGTTGGAACAAATTGCCGAGGCTCACAGGTATGTCGAAAAAGGACACAAAAAGGGAAATGTAGTCATCACTGTGGAACATAATGGCAAAACCTAACAAGGGAACTACACAGGACAATATAAATAATAAAAAGAAGATGTGAAAATAATGAAGAGAATGAATATAGTGGAGGAACAGAAATCCAAGCTATTTTATTTGGGAATATTCCCAAAGTGTCCCTTCTATGGCAAACCGGTATCTGTATTGATTATTTTAGTTTTAATAGCTTTTGGTACCTGGGGGATATATTATCTGAATTTATGGGCTGCTGTGGGGTATTTAATATATTCTATTTTGTTTTATTTTTTAATAATGCCATTAACGATGTGTAAATACTGTTATTACAAAGTTAAGGAAACTTCAATAGATAAAGAGAAAGGGAAGACTAGTGAGAAGCTGTTGTCTGTAGATAAATGGAGTGAATCGTACTTACATAAGCATGTAGGTCAAAAACATTGGACATGGCTAATGACCACAGTATGGCTATTACCTATTGTCTTAATTGTCATTTCGTTTTTTTTGAATTTCTCTATATTTGCTTTAATATCTTTAATTGGCTTTATAGTTGTGCTGGCGGGAAATTGGCTTTATATGTTGCGGGTAAAATGTCCAACATGCGCTATCAAGGAGGAATGCCATTCATCTTTTGGAAAACAAAGGTAATGAAATCATAGATGCCAAAGATCTAATCTTCCTCAAAGAGCTTATTGAGGCGGGAGATATAAAAGCGGTCATAGATAGACGCTATCCGTTAGAACAAATTGCCGAGGCTCATCGGTATGTCGAAAAAGGACACAAAAAGGGAAATGTAGTCATAACTGTGGAACATAATAACAAAACCTAACAAAGCGCTGCACCCGACCGCTGTGAAGCGCAGCGGAATAGCGGCAGGTGAGCTTGGTCGTTAGGTTGCCATTACCAAGCAGCAAGTGATCTCAAAAGTATTCATATCATGAAAAAATATCTGCTAATATGTGATGAGCGCGGTACAAAAAGTATAAAAAGCACTAAAAGCAGTAGCCGACTATGTTGCCCTTGATGTTGAGCACAGTGGAGTAGCAGCGGCGATTAAGAAGTTTTTGCTGTGAAATTGTGCATTTTGGCTGATTATTATATATCTTATTAGGCATATAGATTATGAGTAAAGGTTTAGCTTCTTCTCTGTCTTATATTTCTACTGTACCTGCCTCTTCTCTTGTGATTATAGGAGCCATTGCTACCATTGCCAGAAAGAGGGAGGGCCTGAATAATATCCATCGTCCTATGCCTAAGTGTTTTTCCATTGAGGGCGGTAATTGCAGCTTGACCTTCAGACACTGATGGCATTTCAACAAATCCGTATCCCCTAGATTGCCCGCTACCAATATACTTATCGTTCATAATGGTTACAGATAGCACTTCTCCGAAAGCCATGAATTCTCGTCGCAGTTCTTCCTCAGTCACCTTGAGAGATAAGTTGCCCACATAGATATTCATATTGTCCATCCTTCTTTGGCGATTGGGTCAGGCTTGGCCTACTGTTTGTCACTAATGCCTAAACTAATAGCCCTTCGGAATTATGAATATATTTTGTGTGTCTTAAGCAGAAATAAGTGAAGAGGGGGTTTAATATCCTCTCTGTCTTCCTCCCCCGAATCCACCACCTCTACCACCACGGGAGCCACCACCCCTCCTGTCACCATACGACCCGCCGCCTCTGTTATCAGAGCGGGGACGAGCTGTATTAACAGTAAGTGTTCGTTCTCTCAGTGTTTTTCCGTTGAGCCCAGTAATTGCAGCTTGACCTTCAGACACTGTTGGCATTTCAACAAACGCGAATCCTTTTGGCCGTCCACTATACTTGTCCATTATGATATTTACAGATTCAACTTCCCCAAAAGCCAGGAATTCCTTGCGTAACTCCTCCTCAGTGACATCATAAGATAAGTTGCCCACATATATCTTCATATTAATTAATGCTCCTTTTATTGGGTTATGGTTATTACTAGTTAGCCCCTTGTCATCTGTTTTCGCCTTCTTCTTGCGCTCTTTTGCGCTTTCAAACGTGCCGTCTCTCCCTTGGATAGAAAATGACGATGGGCCTTTGCCTCACGCAGAACCCCACTCATCTGCACCATCCTTTGAAAGCGACGCAACAAGGAATCTTGGGATTCCCCTTCACGTAAAGAGACTTGCAACGACATAACACACCAACACATTCTAGGGACATACACGGGCCAATTATCCTCAGCCCATGTATGCCCTTAAGGTTAAACCCCAGTATTACCTACTCGGTCTGACCTTACGGTAGCAATCGCTACAGTAAACCGGTCTATCACCGCGAGGTTCAAAGGGTACTTCGGTATCTTTGCCACACTCGGCGCATACTGCGGGAAACATCTGGCGTCTGGACCCATAGCTGCTGCTTCCGTAACGCTCTGACTTCCTTGCCTGGCGGCATTCGGGACAACGCTTGGGCTCATTAGTATAGCCCTTAGACTGGAAAAACTCTTGCTCCTCAACGCTGAAAGTGAAGGTAGCCCCACAATCGGAGCACTGAAGAGACTTGTCCTCAAAACTCATTGGATGACCTCCTCTCTTTGAAATTCTAGTTAGAGTTACGGTCATCCAAAACTTAGCAAAATCACGAGGTGATTCAAGTATTTAACAACCTAAACTGAAACTACTTTTTGATTATAACACAGAAGAGCCACTGTTTGCAAGAACCAGTACAAACCTTCGAGTAGAAAATAACTGCCTTCTGTAGCGGCGGCGGTTAATAAGTTTTTGCTGTAAGATTGCCCATTTTGGCTTTTTGTTACCTCAGACAGACCACTACGCCTTCAGAATCTCCTTGTGCTTTAAAGCGCATTCCAGTGACGGCTGCATCCTCATGTCGCGAAACTGGGTGATAGCGGAGTCCAGGTGTTGGAGCGCCTGTAGACGGTAAACCCAGCTCACAAGCCCCCTGGCCAGTCTTAGCTGCGTGAGTCTTGATCTATACCTGAGAGCAGCCAGATCTTGCCGGACACAGATATGGATACCTCCCCACGTGCGACCATCGCACCACCGTCTACGTTGACAGCATAGGGACGAGCGTCCCGGGGCTGCACTCTTAGGCTGCTGACTGTCCGAATGATGCAGCCGTAACGCTCAGGTTCGGAAAGGATGGTACCCCTTCGTGCCGCCAGGATTTGCCGCAGTGTCTGCGGTAATCCCAGATAGCGCATTGCAATCACCCTGAACGAACCGCTTCCGAGAGACAGGCCCCGTCCTAAAGGCAAATCGGCTCCCAAGTCACCGTTAACCACCAAGACAGTGCCCCAGGTTGCCGTAGCTGTCGTCTCTTCACCTAGGACCAAGGACATTTCTGGTACACGGCCCAGTATGCGCTGGAGCTGCCATCGCCCCATGGCAAGGCCCAAGCCAACAAAGAAAGGGCCTAGGTCACCCAGAAGCGACCCCAGAACACCTTTGTAGACCTTGATGAAACGGCTCTCTGTGAAATGTGGCACCTCACCGAAAACGCCAAGTCCGCCAAAGCCCACAAGCTTGCGGCGCTGTACTTCACCATCTGCATCGGTGGCCTCTACCGTCAGAATATCGGCAGGAACACAGTTTCCCGTTTCCAGAGCTGCAAGAATAGCCTCAACCGCGGCCTCGAGCCGGTTCGGGATACCAAGTACCTTGCCAATGAGATCCGCTGAACCCTTCCGCAAAAAGCCCAGCCGGAGATCCGAAGGCACCCTCCCAGCTAAGTGGCACCCCTCCACGACCGCATTGAACGTCCCAGCACCGCCGGCTGACACAATGATACGGCTGCCTTCGGCCACTAGGCGTTGTGCGATCTCTCGTGCCTGGGCGTGACTGTCCGCTCTGTACACGCGAACCGGTCGTGATGTTCGCGATGAGAACGCTGGGCCTATGCGTTGCACCTTCCGCTGGTCCTGGATTGAACCGGACATGGTAGTGGCAATCACTTCGATGGGAGCATGCTGCTGGGAATTGGGACCTTCGGCCGGGTTTTCACCCGCTAGGTGGTGGAGCACGCCAGTCGCGACGATCTCCACGACTTCCCTCAATGATAATTGATTAGCGCGAATCGTCGTGAGTGGGATGCCGCGCTGTTTATGAAGCAAAGTGCAGACTCGACCGTAACCCCGGCCCAACTCGCCGAGGAAGGCTGCTGTCTCGTGCACCTGAACAGGTCTCCCACGGGCGCGGATACGTCCCATGGCCACCTCAGGATCAATGTCAAGTAAAAAGATGAGGTCTGGGGGTGAGAAGCGGCTCAACCCTAGCAAGTTTAGCAACGGCAACTGCCATGCTCGAAGCACGTAGTGCGCCAATCTGCGCAGAGGAATGCGGTCCTCGCCACCCAGGTAGCATATCACGCGCCAGAGTTCTTCGTCATCGTCTGATAAGTCTTCCCTGTAAAAACGAGCGCAGGCCCAACCGGCAACATTGATGAGTGGTTGACCGTCAGTAAGAATGACATCAGGAGGATCATGGTCGGTCACATATTGACAAATATGCGCCAGTTCGGCGAGCTCGACAAACTTGAAGTTCTTGTAGAGCCGCTGCCAACGCAAACCTTTGGCGAAACGCCCGAGGAACTTCGCGGAGCGCGAGAGGGGAACACCGGCGAGCTCACTTATCGACTCGCCCGGTCCACCGTGCAGTATTTGATCTCCAATACCTACAACTCGGACACGATTGGCCAATGCCCTCAGCGTGCCAATAAAGGTGGAGCTCTTCCCGGATCCATCCACGCCCACAACTGTGGCCACAATAGGTTTCTTCCTCACAATACTATTCTTTGCCCTGACTAAGCTCGGAGGAGTCATCATTGTTTACTAGCCCACTTTCTTGATATTCGCTTTACCGGGGTAAGATTATTACCATTTAACATATTACTATTATACTACACCGCTTTCATCCCATAATAGATATTGAATTTCATATACAACATAGTCCTCGGATTAGCCCCACAAGCCCCACGCCGCGAAACGGGGCTCGCTTAGCCTACCGCGAGTAGTAAACGCCTCAGAAACTAGCTCCTGCTCCTTTTCCTATTCTGCGGGGAACTACGTCGAGAATCTGGGCTTGCTCAAATGAGAACTTCTGATTACCCCTCTCCTAGGCTGCCAAGGCGGATATTATAGGAAAATAGGGGCGTCGGGCCAATAACTTAGTAGTTATGAACCCCGCCTCCCTATTCACTACCCATTCATCCTAGGATTACCCCGCCGCGTCCCCCCTCGTGCCCGCTCCGACCCTGTTTTTTGCGAGGCATATCTGGATTGTTTCGGGGAGCGGATAGGGATTCTTCTTCCATAAGCCCAGATTCTCGCCTGGCGGCTCCGCCGAATAGGGAATCATTGCACGACTGTGCCATGAGGCGTTTGGTACTCGCGTGGGGAAAAGCAGGCCCCGATTCTCGTTGTGGCGCTCACTGCTAGTTAAGAATGCTTCTTTATACTTGCCGTTCACTAGACGAACGACTGGCCATCTATGTCCACCAACAGGCCGGTACCCGCTCTATCGTACAACAAATACCACGCCTGCTATTATCAGGACCGTACCCAGAATCTTGAACAAGGTGACGCTTTCACCGAGAACCAAAACTCCGATGAGAGCTGCCCAGATGAAAGTGGTTGCATATATGGGATACAGTACGGTAAGCTGGCCACCTTTCTTCAGACCGAATATAAACAAAAACATTACCCCGATGTAGCATAAAATTCCCAGAATGATTCTCACATTGGTGAACAGACTAACAAGCTTGGAAAGCTGTACCTGAGCAGCCCCCCCCTTATACAGGTACTGGCCCACCGCACCCAGAAATGCGGCAACTAGGTACGACACAACAGAGATGACCGGTGTAACAGCGTTCATTTCAACCCTCCAGTTCGAGACTACTCATGAGCGGACTCCGCCTTTGGGAGACCTTGGCTCGGTCCACCATCCATAGAATCTATAGCGATGCAGAGCGGACAATGTATCGAAGCCACACCCTCCGATAACATCGCTGAGCCAGTGAGCACCCAAACGGCTACACGACAGCCCCTGAACAAAGCAAAAGCAGGGTGCAGTGTCCAAGAAGGCACCTCGAAATGCCGTGAGCCATCTGGACACCAACCTGGATATGTGCTATATTATCCACTAGCAAACTCGACATGTCAATCGCTGTGCTGTGGCAGCTTGCGGGAGAATAGCATGTCTGACAACGCGATACCCCCAAGTCATCCTTTGCTAGCAGACCGGATGCGAAATTTCAGTTCGTCACGCTATACTATTGTCGGTGGCTTCCTCTGGGGTTTGTGTGAAGGCATATTCTTTTTCATTGTGCCGGATGTACTCACTACTCTAGCCGGTCTGTTCCGCTTTCGCTCGGGGCTGATAGTCATGGCTGCGTCAATCGTGGGCTCGCTCCTCAGCGCTGTTGTCTTGTACCTGCTGGTTGCATCCCTCGGAGGGCCAGCGATGGTAAACTTCATTGGAAGTATTCCCGAAATCTCCGGACAGGTGATTAGCGATGTATCTGCGCAGCTGGCCGAGTCCGTCCCGGCTGCCCTTATTCGCGCACCGTTGCAAGGCTACCCGTATAAGATCTACTCCGTGGAAGCCGCTATCCAGGGTGTATCTCTCTGGCAGTTCCTCCTCTGGTCAGTTCCGTCACGCCTTGGGAGGTTACTTCCGACCACCCTCTATGCTGGACTCCTTGGCGTCATCTTCAGGAAGAGAATCCAGAGGCATACCCGGATTGCGTTAGCGATACATGCTACCATCTGGGTGGCAATGTATGCTTTTTACTGGTCCACTAATTGAACGTCACTCACTCTGTCTCCCGATTTTAGAGATAATGGCGTTTCTCTTGCCAGCTTCTATCCTGAAAGCTTACACACCTCGTATACCGTTACACCATCTGACTAGTGGTCAAACAATCTCTTTTGCTTCGGAGCTACCAGAGATGATGGTTGACGTGGCTATCTTTCTGAGATATACTTAGATATACTTAGCGCCACCAGTGGCAGAAGGACAATTATAGGCAATACGGTGGTGGAGGTGAAGGGTGAAGAGGCAAAAGTGGCGGGTAATCATCGGGGTTGTGGCTCTCCTACTGGCAGTCACCCTACTGACGGGGGTCGCCTCGCCCCCCCCTGTTGAGGTAGAAGTTCCATTAATGGACTTTCCGTGGTGGCTCCCTTTGGCATTCTTCGGGCTGCCGGTACTAGTGATTGGTTTCATTATTCTCATAGTGTGGATATTATTACGGGTTTTCCGTAAGGAATCACCAGAGCAAAAGCTAGCGGGGGAAGAGTGGCAAGCCAAGATTGGGGAACAACAAGATCGAAAAGACAAGATTCGAGAACACCGTCAGTCGCAGAAGGACGACCATAGCCAATAATGAGCTGGAGGTGAAGGGTGAAGAGGCAAAAGTGGCGGGCAACCATCAGGGTTGTGGTTCTACTATTAGCAGTGACCCTACTGACGGGGGTCGCCTCGCCCCCCCCCTGTTGAGGTAGAAGTTCCATTAATGGACTTTGGGGCTGAGATTGGTAAAATTCTTTTATTTTTCTCGGTACTACTCGCACTACTGATTGGTCTCATTTTTCTCATATGGTGGATAATAAGAAGGTTTTTACGTAAGGAACCACCAGAGCAAAAGCGAGCGCGGGAAGAGTCGCAAGCCAAGATTGGGGAACAAAAGGAGCGAGACATTGGAGAAAAGAGGAGACAAGACCAACAGCGGTGAGGGGAGTTTCTACTATGACTGTTGTCAGGATGCCCAGGGCATGAGTTCTGGCTACACTGCACAGAGAGAAGACCATGAACACCTTGTGTCAGTTACTCCAGGAGGCGGCAGCTGAGTTTGGCTCCAAGACCGCTCTATTGATGCAGCGCGGTTACCGTATAGAGCGCTGGAGCTATCAGTATCTGTGGGAATTCAGCGAGCGCCTTATAACCTACCTGCGAGGCAAAGGCCTCCAGCATGGGGACCGCGTGCTTCTGTGGGCTCCTAATATACCTGAGTGGGTAGGTCTCTACTTCGGCTGCTTGCGGGCTGGCATCATCTTGGTACCTCTGGATATACTGTGCACACCCGATTTCGTGGTCAAAATCAAAGACAGCACCAACGCTCGCTGCTTATTCGTTTCTCGAACTACCAAGGGACAGGTGTCGGAAGTCGGTATCCCCGTGTTGTATCTCGAAGACCTGCCGCAAGAACTGGAAGGAGTGAGCTCGGATTCATCCATCTCCCTCCCCATCGAGGAGGACATTGCCGAGATCATGTTCACCTCTGGGACAACAGGAGAACCCAAGGGGGTAATCCTCACCCACCGCAATATTGTGTCTAATGTCTTGTCAGCCACGCAGATGGTACCCGTTGGTCCAAGTAGCCGCGTCCTCTCTCTCTTACCCTTGAGCCATATGCTAGAGCAGACAGCTGGGTTATTAGGCTTTCTCAAGTCAGGTGCCACCATAGTCTATCCTGCCAGCCGTCAGCCAGGGGTGATCTTCCGGACTCTGAGAGAGCACCGCATCACCAATATTGTCTTGGTGCCTCGGGTACTCCAGCTCTTCTGGGGTGCTATTGAGCGGGAGGTGAAAAAGCAGGGAAGGGAGCAAGTGTGGCAGCGCCTGCTACAGATATCGGCTCGCCTGCCCACAAAGTTGCGGAGACTCCTTTTTCGACCAGTACACCAGCAACTTGGAGGTTGCCTCCAGTTTCTCATATGCGGTGGGGCTTACTTGGACCCAGAGATGGCTCGCCGCTGGGAACTACTGGGTATCCCTATTCTTCAAGGATACGGTACTACCGAGGCAGCCCCTAGCGTGACTGTAAACTCCTTGAAGAAGCGCCGACTAGATTCCGTAGGGAAGATACTCCCGGGTCAGGACATGAAGATAGCCTCAGATGGGGAGGTCCTCATTCGTGGTGCTAATATCACACAGGGTTACTGGCAAAATACCGAGGCTACAGCTGCGGCGTTCGATGGTGATTGGTACAGGACTGGGGATCTGGGCTACGTGGACGACAAGGGATATCTGTACCTTAGAGGCCGTAAGAAGGACATGATCGTTCTAGCCAGCGGGATGAACGTTTATGCCCAAGATGTAGAGAAAGCCTTAAAGATCTGCCCTGGAGTAGAGGATGCATGTGTGCTGGGCGTACCGAAGGGGGAAAGTGGGGTACAGGTACACGCTGTACTGCTGCTGAAAGAAGAGAGGACCACCTCTCAGGATATTGTCGACCACGTGAATAAGGGCTTGGCAGATCACCAGCGAGTTCAGGCGGTTACTGTCTGGCCCTTCCCTGACTTTCCTCGCACCCATACCCTTAAGGTTAAGAAGCAGGAGGTCCTAGATTATGTGCTGAAAGGTATCTTGGCTGAAGGACCTGCTGAAATGGCCCCCGCTGTGGGTAAGGTCAGTGAGGTGCCCATACTTCATCGCCTACTGGCCAGCTTGGCGGGTGTGCCAATGCAGAGCATCCATCCCTCTATGACCCTGGGAGAAGACCTAAACCTAGATTCCTTGGGCCGTGTGGAGTTGCTGGCCGCGGTAGAGTCAGAGTTAGACACTTATGTGGATGAGTCCTACGTCTCGACTGGGACCACAGTGGAAGAACTGGAAGCTGTGGTAGCCTCAGCGGGTGAGGTTTCAAAAGAGCAAGTGCAGCTGGATTGGCCACTCAGCAGGCTTGTACGTCTTGGCCGCGCCATCCTCCAGTTATTCTTAGTCTTTCCCCTCCTACGGACGGTGGCTCCCCTCAAAGTAGAAGGCCGGGAAAACCTGAAGGACTTGCGGCCCCCGGTACTTTTTGCCGTCAACCATCAAAGCCACTTGGATACTCCTACGGTACTGGCCGCTCTACCTATAACCTGGCGTAGCCGAACGGCGGTGGCGGCCGCTGCTGACTTCTGGTTTGCCGCCGGTCGTAGCAGAAAACTCCTGGCCACATTTGTGTTCAACGCATTCCCTTTCTCACGCACCGACTCCATCCGCCCCACCTTAAAGCACTGCTGTCGCTTGCTGGATAGAGGCTGGTCTGTTCTGATCTATCCTGAGGGGACCCGCTCCGAGACCGGGCAGATGGGGTCATTTAAGTCAGGGGCAGGACTCATGGCTGTTGAACTAGGTATGCCGGTGGTACCGATCCACATACGCGGTACCCACGAAGTACTTCCGAAAGGTCAGACTATGCCGCGTCGCGGGCGTGTGCAAGTGCGTATTGGGAAGGCACTCCGGTTCCCGCTCCAGACCTCATACATCGAGGCTACCAAGACTCTTGAAGAGGCTGTAAAGGTTCTGGAAGTGCAGAAGATCCAGTAAGGAGGCATTTGAGTGGGTATCTACAGCATCAAACCCAAATTTCAGCAGACATTAAGGGTCGTAGAGCGGCCACTGGTACGGTGGCGTGTCCATCCGGACGTGCTCACCCTGTCCGCCCTGGGATTGAGCTTCTTAGGTGGCTTTGCCCTCTTCGCTTCCCAGTGGACTCCCTGGACTCTGCTCGCTGTGCCTTTCATAGCCTTATTGCGCATCTCACTTAATGCCTTGGATGGCATGGTAGCCAAGGACCTGGGAGTTGCTCGACCCTGGGGAGAGGTTCTCAACGAGCTATGCGATCGCTTAGCGGATGTTGCCTTCTTCGTTGGGGTAGCCTTGATTCCAGGTGTAAACATACCCCTTGGCATAAGCGTACTGGTGCTGATGGTTATCACTAGCTACGTGGGCATTCTTTCCAAGGCGGCTGGAGGAGCCAGAGAGTTCGGTGGCCTCATGGGCAAGGCCGACCGGATGATATTGCTGGCACTGGCGTCGGTCTTGGCTCTGATATTGCCCAATCTGCCTGTGTTCAATGGCTTCTTGGTCGTAGTTCTGGTCGGCCTTGCTGCCACCCTATTCCAGCGCCTGCGGAGGACATATGTGGCTCTCAAACCCCATCGCTGACCCCCTCTTCTGGTCATTCATCAAAGTCGTTGGAATTGTCCTCGGCGTAGCACTTGTGGTACTCCTAGTACTGGAGCGGCGCCACCTGAGGGAGCTTCACCGGCGGGAACTGTTCAGGCGTCTGTTCACATGGGCTTGCATCGCTCCCCTTTATAGTGTGGCTATCCTTAGTGGGCGTATTCCCGTTCTACTCATTACCTGTTTGATGGTCTTCCAAGGAATCAGGGAATATGCAACGTTAGTGGGCTTGCCGCGGACCTATCGCTGGGTATTGATTGGTATGGGGGTGCTGGCGCCTCCTGCAGCCCTTCACTCCCCTTTAGCCTTCTATGTGTTGCCTGCATTATTGTTGTTGTTAGCAACCCTCCAACCACTGCTGATCCGCGACAGAAGGGGAGGGGTGAGGCATTTGGCCTTCGCTGTGTTTGGATGGAGCTATGTGGCCTGGCTCCTGGGACACATTATGCTCATATATCTCTATGTGGATCAGGGCCCTAGGCTTTTGCTGGCCTTAGGATGGTCCGTAGCACTCAGCGATGTGGCAGCGTTCGCAATCGGGAAACCTCTAGGGAGGCATAAGCTCGCTCCTAGACTCAGCCCTAACAAGACTTGGGAAGGTGTGGTAGGAAACTTTCTAGGGGCGTACCTTGGGATGGGTATCATGTACGTTACTCTGCAACTGAACCTCCGTGGTTATCTCGCTTGGACCTTTCCGGCTGTCATTGCTGCAGGTGCTTTATGGGGGGATTTACTCGAGTCGGCCATAAAGCGTGAGTTTGAGGTGAAGGACGCCGGCGGGTGGCTTCCCGGATTTGGGGGGCTTCTGGACAGAATAGACAGCTTGCTCCTTGTCTTGCCGTTGGCATTCTATACCCTATCACTGACACGTCTCCTCTAGACCCACATATATGTCTATCTGATCCTCATGCACTAGCATACGAGGGAAGCCAGATTACATTAGGGCGATCTGTTCTTTGAAGGAAGAGAATTAAATAGCTAAGGCTCAGTACGTTATTTCATGTTTATAAAGTGGGTTTGCCTTACTAGAAATAGACAAAAAATTATTCTGTTATCAAATTGAACAAAATGGCTTTTTGTTACCTCAGCGACAAGGGAAAATGGTCGAGCATCATGATGAACCCTGCTCAATCAAAACATCCAAATTCCTTGGCATCACATCCAACTGGTCGAATAGGCAGACTCTCTTTAGTTTTTCTACGGTCGCTTGCGGGAATTGATTGGGGGAGGTTCCTTTTAATATAAGTTCAGTCTCTTTTTCCGTGAAGCTTTCCTGCCCTTCTTCAAACCAGCGAAAGAATCTCTTATTCACTGGGCAAGCTAACTGACAGTACATACAACCGATTAGGCAATTATGCCAGCAAAGCTCAATCCAGTCAGGAAATTCATCCGGTCTTTCATTATGAAAGGTAAGGCATTTCTCTGCTTGAATCAAGAAGCGATGAGGAATAATTGCGCCAGGCGGGCATTTGTTAGCACAAGCACTGCATTTGTTGCACTGTTCCATCATCTGCAGCCCAAACCAGTTATCTTCAGCAGCGGGAAGGTCTGAAAGGAAAGCCTTGAGCCTGTAGAAACTGCCCATGCCTTCAATATAGGTAATGTTATTCTTGCCGTATTTGGACAGTCCGCTATGAACCGCCAGCAGTTTTACCGGCAACACAGCTGGAAAAAGGTTGAATCCCTTTGGCTTCAGTATGTCAGAAAGTATGTTTTCGACTATTTCATCTGTCTTGTGGGAATAGGTTGGTGGTACTGTTAAATGATATGGCCTTCCCTTGAAGTTGAAATTCACCTTTTGCTGGGGTTGTGGCGCGGAGGTTATCACAAGAGACTTCGCATCAGGAAAATGCTCAGGGATCCCGAACTCAAATCCAGCAAGATACTCTTGGTACAGAGCTTCGTCAAAAACTCCTTGCTTGCGATGATGCTCAAACTCCTCTTTCAGATCAGCAAGATGTTGGATAGGGACAATCTTTCCCCTGTATCCTTTTTGTTCAAGTCTTGAGTAGACTTGTTTCGTAATTTGTGAAATACCCGAGGTCATATTTCTCTCTCCCATCTCCTCATAGCCTCATATCTTCAACTGAAACTACCTGTAAAGTAAGTAACTCGTCATTGTATAGTAATATCGTCAATAGAGCAATAGTATTATTACTTGACGGCACAAAATGACGTTTTGTGCAATCGCCACTATCTTGAGGGCAGGTATTGACAAAGTCTCAGAAAGGGAGTAAACTCTAGTTCGCATATGAATAATCACTAAAACAGAACTTTTGTAGTATTGGGTTGGAGGAGTGGTGATGAAACAAGGGCACTGGAATCGTTAGTTGATTAGTGACGACTGGTGCCCTTTTTGATTGGAATGCCACGAGCCAAAGCAATATTAGGAAAGGCGGAGAGGAGGTGTGACATGAAATTGATTAGAAAAGTGGTTCCAGTTTTGCTTACTATAGCTATGGCTGGCGTGGTGCTGTTAGGCGGAGGCCCGGCTGTGGCTGATGTCAGCCAGCCTAGCGTTAGCCTGAGCGACGACACCATTAGTGCCAATGCCTCATACGTCATCACTTTCGACATCAACGAGGAGTTACTTGTTGATGGCACTGACTGGATTGAAATCCGCTTCCCTGAGGGCACCTACATCTATGATTTCGCGGTTGCCGACGCTGACATCACGGTTCAGACTGAGAGTACCTTTGGCAACGATAACGCCGCAACTAACGTTGGGGACGATACTGTCTTCGTTGAGGACCCGGACGATGTCTGGACAGCGACTATTGACCTCGTTGCTCTGAATCTCGCCGTTTCCGAAAACTCTGATGTCAGGGTAGAGTTCGTGGATGAGACCATCATCGAGAATCCGGCTACCCCCGGCATCTATACGCTGGAGGTACGCACCTCTGACGAGGACGACTGGGTACCTTCAGAGGAGTACGAGATAGAGGTCCCAGATGTTGACCCACTTCCGGGCATAGTTAAAGTCTATAACCCCTCCATGATACTAATGGCCATCTTCACCGGAGACAGCGCGATTACAGACGCTATAGCTTACGCTGGGGCAGGTTGGACCATAAAGGTTTTTACGGGCACCTACACTGAGAATGTGGATATCGGCTCGTCTAAAACTGGTTTGACCATCCAGTCAGAGAGTGGATACAATAACACCACGGTTGTGGCATCTAGCTCAAGCGACCATGTCTTTGATGTAACCGCTGACAATGTAACCATAGACGGTTTCACCATCTATGGTGCAACTGACAATGAAGAAGCAGGGATAATCCTCAGCGGGGTGAGTGGCTGTACCATAGAGAACAACCGTTGTGGCTATGATAGCGACCATAAGAACTACTACGGCGTCTACCTGTCTTCTTCGAGTAACAACACGCTCACGAGCAACACCGCTAACTCAAATACCAGCTACGGCATCCGACTGTCTTCTTCGAGCAACAACACGCTCACGAACAACACCGCTAACTCGAACAGCCACGGCATCCACATGCGGTCTTCGAGCAACAACAACACACTCGCGAACAACACCTGCAACTTAAATACCAGCCACGGCATCTACCTGTATGAGGCGAGCGCCAACACGCTCATGAACAACACCTGCAACTCAAATACCAACGCCGGCATCCACCTGTATAATTCGAATGACAACACTATCTACCTCAACAACTTCAGCAACAGCACCGCCAATGTTTATTCAACTGGTTCAACCAATACCTGGAAATCGCCCACCACGCTGTGCTACTTCTATAGCTCGAGCTATAAGAATTACTTAGGTAACTACTATAGCGACCGCAGCGGAAATGAGGGTGCAGGGGGCATTGGAGATACTCACTATACCACTGACGGTGCTGGTGACAATTATCCGCTCTGGCAAACCTCCGACCACTACACCGTGCAGGCGTGGTGGCTCCACAGTGACGACAAGATGTATGAGGCAGACACGAGCAAGGGGCCTGGAACCGTCACCATAGCCGCCAGTGGCTCCAACATCTGGATTGCGGATGAAGCAGCGGCAACAGATATTACCTTTTCCAATGACACCTGGACGGGGCAGGTGGTCTTCAGCTCGGCACCGGGAACCGATAAAATTAAGGTTGAGATAGGCTCTTCCACTGGGGCAGGCAATTTCACTGCTGGTGGACCCGAGGATACGATAGGGGATGGTAGTACCACTACTCTGACCTTCACCACCAATGCCAGCTCTGTCACCGTGCCCAATACAAACTATCTTGCCCTCAGGATAAGCAACCTAGATACTTTGAGCAGTTATAATGTAGTTACCGGCGGGGCATGGAGCTATACCTCCAATCCCAATACCGGTGCCCCGGACTACCCCGTCCCCGAGTTAGCCACCATAATCCTTCTGGGAGGCGGGCTGGTTGTCATAGGTGTTTACTCTATTTTGCAGAGGCGGAGGAAGAGCCTTCACCTCAGCTTAACCCCATTGTAATGCTGTCTATTATGCTGCCAGTTAATCCAACAATGTGACGAATTGTTCAGTATTTTAGATGTGCAGTTCTATGGGGATTATCTCTGGAATAGTCGTTTCCACCAGGGTTTTTTATTACCAAGTCCCTTTACCGTGAAGGAGTATTCACACTTATTACATCTCCAGGTCTTATAATGCTCGTTATAATAGGTTTCGGAGCTACCGCAATGAGGGCATATCGTCCTCATTTTTCTGGCTGTTTCCTTATCAAGTCTATTCCAGTATCCATCAGACCACCTGGGGCGGATGGGCATTTTAGCCTCCTGATTACATATGCAGTTCTATTATATCACCATCTTGAAGGATGTGGTCTCTCTTTACCATTACGCCGTCGTGCTTCCCCGAGCCCCAGATACGGGCATATTTCAGTTTGGCTTGGAAATCTTTGTGGATTGAGGCGGCGGCATCCTCTAATGTGCTTCCCCGCTCAAGGGTTATCGGGTCATTAAAGTCAGGTTTTTGACCCGGAGTTTTGGTATATACCCGAATAATATCAAGCATTTGATAAATTTTAGACCTCAGCTCTTCTAGACTAACACCCTTTTTAGCTGAGATAGCAATGACTGGTAACTGGTCTTTATACTTATTCTGTAAGGCCGTGTAGTTCTGGCTGGCGTTGTCTAAGTCTATCTTGTTGCCCACAATTAGCGCCTTCTTATGGCTTAGCACGACGCCTTCTTCAGCCTTCTCTTTACCGATTGCTATTCTCATATCTTTTAGTTGGGCGATGATGGAGTCAATCTGGGTTAATGGGGCATCGCTTAAGTCCACCACAATGAGTAGGGCGTCAGCCCGTATCAGCATATGGCGGAGCCACCACTCAATAGACTGGGATACCAGGGGTGGAGTATCAATTAGCTGTATTTGGATATTCTCAAATTGCAGCATTCCCGGAGTGGCACTGTGAGTGGTAAAGGGGTATTCGGCTACGGTTGGGGAGGCATTGGTAACGCTGGAAACAAGCTGAGACTTACCGGCATTGGGCAGACCGATTACCGCTACCTGGGCTGCCCCCTCTTTCTCAATGACCATGGATGCTCTTTGAGTGGCTGCCTTCTTATCGGCTGCCTGGGTTAGTTTAGCAATTCTTTGCCTCAGTTCCGCCCGGAGGTGGTCAGTACCCTTATGCTTGGGCATAATAGCCAGCATTTCTTCCAGGGCTATTATCTTTTCAGTGGGGTTTTTAGCCGCTCGGAATTTCTTTTCGGCTTCAAAGTATTGTGGTGGTAAATTAGCTGGCATCGCTTCTCACAAATACTGCTTTATTTTCTTAGCCAGGCTCTTAGTCATGCCTTTGGCTGTTGTTAGCTCCTCTTCAGTAGCCTCCTTGATAGCTCGGACTGAACCAAATTGCTTCAGCAGGCTACGCTTGCGTTTAGGACCGATGCCGGGAATGGTATCAAAGATTGAAGCAAAGGTTTCCCTTTTACGGAGTTTCTGATGATAACTTAGAGCGAAGCGATGGGACTCATCTCTAAGGCGCTGTAGTAATTGAAGGCCTCGGGAATTACGGGGTAGAATAATAGGTTTCGTCTTCTGTGGGATGAAAATCTCCTCGTTTTCCTTGGCTAAACTGGCAACGGGCACAGACTCGACTCCTACCTTCCGCATTATTGATAGGGCAGTATTGAGTTGCCCCTTGCCTCCGTCAATGAGGATAAGGTCGGGTAGAACTGCCCAGGCACTTGGAGTAGAGGTGTCACTCTTAAGACTCCGCTTAAATCGCCGACCAAGTACTTCTTGAAGCATAGCGTAGTCATTAGCACTTGGCACCGTTTTGATTCTGAAGCGTCTATAATGAGATGGCTTTGACTTCCCTTTCTCAAAAACCACCATACTGCCTACTGCTGCCGTGCCCTGTATATTGGAGATGTCATAGCCTTCCATACGGGAAGGAAGACGGGGTAGATGGAGCTCTCTTTCTATCTCGGCTAAAGCATCTGCCAATGCTTTGGGAGAGGCTAATTGCTTAATTTTATGTTGTTCCAAACCTTGCTGGGCATTTTCAGCAACGATATTTACCAGTTGTTTTTTATTACCCCGACTTGGCACTTGAATATCAACCTTAGCCCCTCTTTTACTTTGAAGCCAGTTCTTAATAATAGGCATATCTTCTACCGGATGCTGGAGCAGTAATAGGGGGGGTATGTAAGGGGTAGAGGCGTAAAACTGTTTAATAAAGCTGGTCATAATTTGATGCGGCTCTTCAGAGCGAGTGCCCTGCAATACGAAGCTCTCTCGACCAATCAATTTGCCACTGCGAATAAAGAAAACCTGGACGTAGGCTTGGTTTTTATCACTAGCGAAGGCAATAACATCCTGTTCGCCTCTTACCGTAGTAGCTATTTTCTGTCCTTCAATAACCCTGTTTACAGCTTGGATTTGGTCTCTAAGTAAAGTCGCCTTTTCAAAGTCTAAAGCCTCAGCGGCCTTTTTCATCTTGCTCTCAAGCTCTTGGGCTACCGTTTCCTGCTTCCCTTCAAGGAAGAGGATTACCTGCTTTATCACCTCAGCGTATTCTTGCTTACTCACAACACCAATACAGGGTCCAAGGCAATGGTGGATGTGGTAATCGAGGCAGGGTTTGGAATCAGTGCCGGTGATGGTTCGGGAACAAGAGCGAAAGGGGAAGATTCCTTTTATCACTTTCAGGGTTTGTCGCACTGACTTAGCGCTGGCAAAAGGACCGAAGTAGCGCCCTCCATCTTCCTCCAGCCGCCGGGTAATATATACCCTAGGCCAATCCTCATTAGGGTTTATCTTGAGGTAAGGGAAGGTTTTATCGTCTTTAAGTCGGACGTTGTAAGGGGGGCGGTGTCTCTTTATCAAGTTCAACTCAAGGATAAGAGCTTCTTGTTCCGAATTAGTAACAAAGAAATCGAGGTCATTGACTCGGCTTACAAGTCGCTTAAGTTTGGGTGATAGTTTTTGCGAAGCACTAAAATATGACTTTACCCGGTGATGTAGGTCAGCTGCCTTACCCACATATAGTATAGTGCCCTCGGCGTCCCTCATGAGGTAGACACCGGGATTAGTTGGTAGCTGCTTTAATTGCTCGGTTATAAGGTTACTTGCCGAATTGAAGGAGGATGTTATCCCTTTCACTCAGTTTCCTTGCCCAGGTTGGCCAGAAACTCGGCGTTGGATTTTGTGTTGCTCAGGCGCTCGAGGACTCGCTCTGTGGTCTCAGCGAAGTTGGCAGAGTTATTAGAAATCATAGACACCATACGCCGCAGCAACCATACCTGCTTTACTGTCTTTTCACCTAGTAGTAGTTCTTCTCGTCTGGTGCTACTGCGTTGAATATCCATAGCTGGGAAGATACGGCGTTCAGCTAATCGACGGTCGAGGTGAAGCTCCATATTGCCTGTTCCTTTGAACTCCTCGTAGATGAGTTCGTCCATGCGGCTGCCGGTATCAATGAGACAAGTGGCGATGATGGTTAGACTACCACCCTCGTCCACGTTGCGGGCAGCACCAAAGAAGCGTTTAGCGGGGTGGAGAGCGGCCGGGTCAATGCCACCGGATAGGGTACGACCACTAGGGGGTACAACTAGGTTGTATGAGCGGGTGAGACGGGTAATGCCATCAAGAAGGATGAGCACATCCTTACCGCTCTCTACCATACGTTTGGCTTTCTCCAATGCCAGCTCAGCGACACGGGTGTGATTCTCTACTGGCTCATCAAAGGTGGCGCTTATCACCTCTCCTCCTTTGACCGAGCGTTTCATGTCAGTAACTTCCTCCGGTCGCTCGCCAATAAGGCATACCATTAGGTGGATATCATTATAGTTAGTGAGGGCAGCATGGGCTATGAATTTGAGCAGTACCGTCTTACCGGCTTTGGGCGGTGACACAATTAAGCCCCGTTGCCCGCGCCCAATAGGGGCAATGAGATTCATAAGTCGAGTGGACAAGTTGTTGGGCGAGGTCTCTAGGTTAATTAGTTGGTCAGGGAAGGTAGGAGTAAGTGAGCCGAAGGTAGGTCGGTTTTTGGCCAGCTCAGGGTCGATGCTATTAATCGCTTCTATCCGGAGCAGGCTATAATATTTCTCACTATTTCTGGGTGGTCGGCACTGACCGGCGACCAGGTCGCCGTTGCGCAGACCTAAGCGCCGAATCTGGGACTGGGAGACATAGACATTGGTAGGACTGGGTAAGAGTGTGTTCTGCCTGAGGAAGCCGTAGCCCTCACTTATAATCTCTAGGATGCCGCTGAGGAATACATGGCCCTGTTGCTCAGTTTGAGCCTGAAGCAGAGACATAATGAGGTCTTGCTTCTTAAGGCCAGTATAATTAGAGACACCCATCTCCTTAGCCAGTTCAATCAGCTCATCTTTGGTTTTGTTTTCTAGTTGATTAATGTTCATTTTAACCTCACTCCCTGATTTTCGGTGATTTTATCTCCTTCCCCTTTTGCTACGGGGATTTAGGATGTGCATTGTCTATTTTAAGCTTTCCTTTATCATTTAATCAGTTTTAGCCGTTGCAAGGCTATTCCTATCTAACCAGAATCAAAAATAGTGTGTTGCTATGAAATTTAAAGTTCAAAATTATAAATTAAAGACCGGAACCTCTAAAGTATCTTTTCCTTGGTAAAATTAGAGCTTGCCGACTCGGTCTTACAGTTCATTTATTTTGGTCACGAATTAAGGCGAGAGGGGCAGCGATGATTGAGCCCCTTCGCGTAGTATATCCTTGGCGACACCGATGAAATCACGGAAGAGAGGGTGAGGACGACCCGGACGAGAGCCGAATTCAGGATGAAACTGGCAGCTTACCATCCATGGGTGGTTAGCTAGCTCACAGATTTCAACCAGTCTGCCGTCAGGGGATAGTCCGCTATAAACCATTCCCGCTTCCTGTAGTTGAGTGCGAAACTGATTATTAAATTCGTAGCGGTGTCTATGGCGCTCGGAAACTAGGCTTTCCCTGTAGGCACTAGCGGCACGGCTGCTATCGACCAGTTGACAGGGGTAGTTACCCAGGCGCATAGTGCCTCCTTTGCTTTTTATCTTCTTCTGTTCGGGGAGGAGGTCAATGACGGGGTAGGGAGTGGAGGCATCAAACTCAGTAGAGTTTGACTCAGTTGAGCCTAGAGCATAACGGGCAAACTCAATTACCATAACATGCATACCCAAGCACAGTCCTAAATAGGGAATTTCATTGTTTCGGGCATAGGTGGCTGCCTTTATCATGCCTTCTATGCCTCTAATGCCAAAGCCGCCAGGAACTATGATACCCTGAGCTGAGCGCAGTATGGCATCGCTGTTATCCTCTTCCAGAGCCTCCGATGGTACCCAGGTGAGATTAATATCTCGATTATGATAGAGGGCAGCGTGATGGAGTGCTTCTCGAACCGAGAAATAGGCATCCTTTAGTTCTACATATTTGCCCACCAGGGCGATATTAACCGGCTCACGGGGTGTTTTGAGGCGATAAACTAGTTCCTGCCACTGGCTCAGGTCAGTCCGTTTTGCCTTGAGGCTGAGACTGTCTATAATTAGTTGTCCTAACCCTTCCTGCTCCAGGACTAATGGTACCTCATAGATAGTGTCTACTGTAGGTAGGGGAATGACTGCCTGCCGCTCCACGTCACAGAACAGGGATATTTTATCCTTAATCCCCTCCGAGATGGGATAATCACTACGGCATATGATAATATCAGGCTGGATACCAATGCGCCTGAGCTCGTTAACACTGTGCTGAGTGGGCTTGGTCTTTAGCTCCTGAGTAGAGTTGAGGTAAGGGAGGAGGGTAACATGGACATAAAGCACGTTATCCCGCCCCACATCCTTTCTCATTTGCCTGATGGCTTCAAGGAAGGGTTGCCCTTCAATATCGCCTACTGTGCCACCTACTTCTATAATAACCACCTCAGCCTGGGATTTTTGAGCTAATTGCGTAAATCGCCTCTTTATCTCAGTGGTAACATGGGGCACCACCTGAATGGTACCACCTAGGAAATCACCCTGCCTCTCCTTGGCAATAACGGCACTGTAGATCTGGCCTGAAGTAACATTGGACTCGGCAGTAAGGTTAACATCGATAAAACGCTCGTAGTTGCCTAGGTCAAGGTCAGTCTCAGCACCATCCTGGGTGACAAACACCTCACCATGCTGATAAGGCGACATTGTTCCTGGGTCAACATTAAGGTAGGGGTCTAGCTTCTGCACAGACACTGTGATTTGGCGGCTTTTCAGAATAGTACCTATGGAAGCGGTAGTAATACCCTTGCCAACCGAACTAACAACGCCACCAGTAACAAAAATATACTTTGACATTCAGGAAAACCAAACTCTCAGGATTCAATCCGAGAAGTGACTCTGCGTTAGATTTATTTAGAGGGGATGGAGAAGATGGGTTTTCATATATTATACTCAGCCAGATATTAGTTGTCAAGTTTTGTAGCTTAAACACTCTTGGCTCTGACCTTTATTGGTTTGGGCTTAGCTTGTTCGGATTTAGGAATGGTCAACGTCAGGATACCATTTTCAAGAGTTGCCTCCACTTTGTCGCTCTCTCACGAGAGTAATATAGCACACTTAATAAATTTTATTAAGTTTATTAAGTAAATATTGACAAATATTATAAAGCAGTTTAAAATATTTCTATTGAATGACAGATTATGATAAGGAATTTCTGTAAGCTGTTTTGGTGGGAAGAAGAATGGCCGGTAAGGACTACTATAGCATATTAGGGGTCAATCATAATGCCAGTGAGCGGGAGATAAGGCAGGCTTACCGCAGGCTGGCTCGTAAGTATCACCCTGATGTCAATCCCGGTGACAAGTTGGCAGAGGCCAAGTTTAAGGAGATAAACGAGGCTTACGAGGTTCTGTCCGATAAGGAAAAGCGACATAAGTATGACCAGTTTGGTGACCAGTGGCAGTATGCTGACCAGTTTGCCAAAGCAGGGAGACAGCGGCCTGCGTTCTGGGATTTTAGCCAGGCTGGAGGTGCTCAAAGATTCCACTTTGAGGAGGGCAATTTAGACAGTTTATTTAGTGACCTGTTTCAGCATTTTGGTACAAGGGCTTCTAGTCGCCGAGGTCGACCTCGGCGTGGTCAGGATATAGAATATCCGGTTGAGGTAACCCTGAAAGAAGCCTATCATGGAACTACTCGTATCCTTAGCCTTAAAACTGAGCAGCTTTGTTCTACCTGTGGTGGCACTGGCCAGATACAGAATGCTTTATGTTCGGTTTGTCATGGCTCAGGGGCGGTAGCTCGTTTGAGGCGGCTGGAAGTCAAGATTCCACCTGGAGTTAAAAGTGGGTCTCGAATACGCATCGCTGGTAAAGGGAAACAGGGTTATAATGGGGCTAGTGGTGACCTTTATCTGGTAACATCGGTTAAACCTCACCGGCTGTTTGAAAGGAAGGGCGATAATTTATATGTAGAAGTGACGGTTCCGTTGGCGATAGCGGTGCTGGGGGGTGAGGTTCAGGTACCTACACTTAAAGGGAAGCTGGCACTTAAGATTTCACCAGAGACTCATAATGGGCGTACCTTTCGCCTAAACGGGCAAGGAATGCCTCATCTGGGTAACTCTTCTCGTGGAGACCTGCTGGCTAAGGTGAGTGTGGTTTTGCCTACTAAGCTTTCGGCGGAGGAAAAGAAGCTATTTGAGCAGCTCGGTCGGCTACGACCCAGTGGCTAAGTTCAGAGGTGATTTATGAATCCAAATGATGAAGACCCCTGTTATGTGATAAGTGTAGCTGCCAGGATGGTTGGTGTCCAAACTCACACCTTGCGCTATTACGAAAAAATTGGCATAATGGAGCCGTCCCGGTCCAAGGGCAATATTCGTCTATATTCGGACAGAGATATAGCTCACATAAAGCGGGTGAAGACACTGATGGATGACCTAGGGGTTAACTTGGCTGGGGTAGAAGTTATTATGCATATGACACAGCACCTAATTGAATTGCAGCGCCGTATGGCAGAGCTGGAATCAGAAATAGAGGAGTTCAGACGGAGGGAACATTAGCCGGTTACTTGGTTAGCTGACTTGTGAAATTCAAAGTTAAGGTTGAGCAGGAGGATTCTGGTGAACAATATAATAGGATGTTTTGTTAAATAAGATGGATACTACAAACGAAAGCCAAGAGACCAAGCGACGCTGGCCCAAAAGGGAGATTATCCTGGGCACTGTATCAATAGTGGTCATTATTGGGCTTTGCGTTGCTGCTATTTACTATAAAGACGATTTAATGAATATAGTAAATATGGCAGGCTACAGCATCCTAGGTCTGTTCATTATCGCTTTTCTTGGTAGTGGTTTGCCTAGTGCCACTGCAGTACCTCTCCCCTTTTGGCTTCTGGTATTAACCCTGCCAAGCGTATTAGCTTCACGGTGGGGGATATTAGCCCCAGTGTGGATAGCACTAATTACAGCGTTAGGCATTAGTTTGGGTCAGTTACTCACTTTTATGGTTGGCTATGGGGGCAGAAGTCTTTCTCAAAAACTTACCACTAAGTTTAATAATCGTTTCTACAGTAGAGCTATGGGGTGGGCACAGCGGCACGGTTCTTGGGCTGTCTTTATCATGTCGGCTATATTTAATCCCATTCATTTGCCGATGACTATTGCTATAGCGGCGCTCCGCTACCCTCCGCAGAAATTTTTCTTCTTCTGCTTCCTCGGTGCCTTAGTTAAGAGCTTATTTGTAGCCTTCTGTGGTTATTTTGGGTTGGGTTCCATATTCGGTTTTTAGGAGTGTAAGGCGGGTATAAAGTGCCGCAAGTGTGAGGTTTTAGGTGAGAGTTGCTACCAATTGGGACAGATATTATAAGCGTATTAAAATTAGCCAAATAACCTTGGGGTTCATTTGGAAGGCTTATCTGGATTTGCTAAACGGAGTTCATTTCAGGCAACCGGTTAAAGTAATAGAATTAGGCTGTGGCACAGGATATAATACCTTGCAGATAGCTAAGCTATTTCCGGTTAGTAAAGTAACGCTAGTGGATGCCAATCCTAAGGTACTGGCTGTTGCTGAAAAAAAGCTGTCTCGTCTTAAATGCAAAAAGGAATTCGTGTTAAAAGACCTGTTTAACCTTGATTTGAGTGAAAAATATGATATAGTCCACTCTCAAGGGCTCCTAGAGCATTACCCCCTTGAGAGTAGAAGAAAATTAGTCCAGTTACACAAAGAGAGTCTGGCTACAGATGGAGTGGCTATAATAATAGTGCCCACCCCAAGTCCAGTCTATAAATTGTGGAGAGGGATGCTGGAGATGATGCATCTATGGATCTACACTGATGAAGTAGCTATTACCAGAGCCGAATTTACTGCAGACTTGGAAGCTAGTAACTTGCAAATCTTAAAAATGAAAATGTATCACTTAACCGAGCTTGGTGCCTTATGTAAGGCAAGGAGTTAGGTCATATGAAAATGGGGTTGCTTAGTCGTTTCTTCAGTGGCTATACTCTGGTTATTGGCTCTCATATAAGAAGGCAACTTGAATTTTTAAAGGAGAAAGCCCCGCCCGACTTTAAGCATAGACAGCTGGATGATTTGGGTTGTGGTGATGGCAAGATAACCTTATTGTTAAAAGATATTTTATTGCCAACAAGGCTCCGAGGCTTTGATGTTAATCCTAATCTTGTTAAACGAGCCAGAGCTAAAGGAATTGAAGCTGAGGTCAATAATCTAGAGGATGATATGCCTAGCGGGGAATTGGGCGTAATGTGGGGGGTTTTACACCATCTAAAAGATAGGGAGGGTTGTCTTAGAAGGCTAAAGGAAAACTACAGCTTGATTTTTATCAGAGAACCGGTAAAGACTGGCCTTGCTAGTGGGTTAGAGCTGGGACACCCTTTAAGAAAAGAAGAGCTTGAATCTCTGATTCGAGAGTATCTAGCTGGTTCGCAAGTCTTCTACTGTGGCAATAGTGTCATCCTATTTTATATATCGCCAAATGGAGGGATATGATAGTCGAATGGACAAAGGGAAGGAAAATATGGTTGAGATAAGCGATGTTGACTTAGCCCTGCGGGAAGAAGCCCGCTACTTGGGTCAGCAGCTTTTTGGGAACAGATTAGAGAGGATTGATAACTTCACCGATAGGCTTTTGAATATTAGCACTAGAGCTCGAGGCAAAGACTTTCTTCTCGTTCATAACTCCGGTGGCTGGGGGAGCGCTGGTATGGACCATTGTTTGCAATGGGAAAGAAGCCTAGTGACTGGGGTGAGCGCCACTATAGAAAAGCTCGGGTATACCTCTTTACTAATTCATTACCTTCGTACTGGCAAGGGTTGGCGAGAAAATATACGGGATATAAAAGAGCAATTCCAATTCTTTGCCTTTAAGGCAAGGCTAATGGCAGCCGAATTAAGATTTCTAACCCAGCACAACAACCCTCTTAAGGTGCTACTGATAGGGGTAAGTCAGGGGGCTGCCTTTAGTAATGCCGTAATGCGAGACTTAACCGACCTTGGTCCCGTTTACAGCATTGAACTGGGCATGCCCTTTAACCACAGGTCTCGGCGGCTAGTTACTGAGAAAGCATTGGTGTTAAATAGTAACGGATTGATGCCCGACGCTACAGTGCAGGGGAACCTAGCCGGTGCTTTACAGGCTTACTTGGTCGGTCCCTTTAAATGGCTTATGTATCAGTTACGAAGAAGACCGGTAAGATTTGCCCAATGCATTAATGCCCCCGGGCATGACTATGATTGGGGACACCCTGAGGTTAGACAGCAGATTGAGGATTTCCTTAAGCTTAATTTCGGCACTAAGAGCAATGTGGAGGTGGTCAGTCATGAGGCAAGAGAGATTCACTGAGCAGGCACAGGAGGCACTGGCTCTTTCTCAGGAGCTGGTTCGTCAGTATCACCACAGCCAATGGGATGTGGAGCATATCCTACTAGCACTGCTCCGGCAGGAGAAGGGCTTGGTTGGTGATATACTGAAGGAGCTTGGCGTTGATGTTGAGGCGGTGAGGCAACAGGTGGAAGCTGCTCTGGATAAAACATCTAAAGTTGCTTATGAGACACCGCAAATTTACGCCACGCCACGCATTGCCCAGCTTTTGCAGGTGGCAGGGACTGAGGCTGATAGACTTAAAGATGAGTTTATCGGCACCGAACACCTGCTGATTGCTATGGCCGGGGAGCAGAAAGGTGAGGCGGTTGATATCCTTCGCCGCTTTGATGTTGACCAGGAGAAGGTATATTCTGCTCTCCAAAAGCTCCGTGGCGGGCACCGTGTTACCGATGCTAGGGCAGAAAGCAAGTACCGTTCCCTGGAGAAGTACGGTCGTGACCTCACTGAGTTTGCTCATCAGGGGAAGCTCGACCCGGTTATTGGTCGGGATGACGAAATCAAACGGGTAATACAGATACTTAGCCGGCGCACCAAGAACAACCCGGTAATTGTTGGCGATGCTGGGGTGGGCAAAACGGCTATTGCTGAAGGTTTAGCTCAGAAGATTGCCGCTGATGATGTTCCCAACTCACTTAAAGGACGCCGGATAGTGGCTCTGGATATGGGAGCACTGGTGGCTGGGAGCAAGTTCCGGGGCGAGTTTGAGGAGCGGCTTAAGGCGGTTATGGATGAGGTTCGTCAGGCCCAGGGCGAGGTCATGTTGTTCATTGATGAGATTCA